>JAPPDN010000519.1 GCA_028824575.1 Candidatus Poribacteria bacterium
CACCAGACACGATTTCGGTTTCTTTGCGAGTTCCAGATTAAGCCATATACGTTTGGCTCCGATGTTGCAAGACCCCCAGAGTGTTTTCATTTTCTTAATGCGCACCTCGTTAACAGACAACCCCATCTTCTGTTCCCATTTGGCAATGAGTAGTGGTAATTGTGTGCGAAGATGTTCACGATACCATTCATAAAGTACCGCCTCACGTTTAGCCCGATCTGTCCCTGGACGTACGACTAATCCGATCCTCGTATTGTTAAGCAGGCGAACCATTGGTGGGCTGTCCTGTTCAGTTACTTTCAGTCTGTAACGTTTACCCGCAAAATAGTGGCTTTCACCGGACACATACTCCCGTTGTGATTGACGTTCCTGCTTTGCAAATGATGCTTGTTTCCGTCTAATCCATCCCAGACGTGAAATAATAGCCATCCGCACGGCATCATCGTCAAGTCGCAATGGTGCAGACACACGCACCTGTCCATGGGGTGGATGAACACCGATATAGAAATGTTTAATGTCTTTACGGACGACCTCTATGGAGAGACCACGTACTTCAATATGATAATTGTTGGTTTTAGTATTCATCTTGATTTTTTGCGATATTGAAGATTTTATCAACGTCAATAGTATCGTCATCAAAATCATCCAAGATAACTATTTCGATGGCGTTACGTATTTCAAGTTCTTTGAATCCATTCCCTCTCCATTCATCACTTCTTTCATCAATAATAGCCTCATCTATTGCTTTCGCCATTGCCGTTTTATGATCAACCGGCATATTGTCTGGTAAGTTATCAAAAAAAGCCTGCCGTGGTTTTGTATCAATGCCCTGTGGATAGTCCGAGTTTGCAGTAGAATCGGTAACTCGGTTGCTCAACCTCGTAGCCTCTGATAGGTATTGCCGATAATTAATTTTATCCTGTCTCCGCTGACGAATGAGTTCATCAAGCAGTCGTGACATCTCTTCATAATATTTGGGATTGATCTCTGATTTGTCAACAATGACACGCCGAATGTTGTTTTCTATTGTTGCCGCGATCGCCTCTTCACTTGTGCGGATGCCTTCAGGCAATTTCTCAATCGCCGCATCGGCACCCTTATTCACGATCAGTTGGACAAGTGGCATATTGTCAAATGTTGAGAGCGTCTCACTCTCCTCGGCTTGGATATAAGTATCCAACAGATGGCGCATATCAGGCTCGAACATCTTCAGGTCAATGTAGTCGCCACTTGTTAGTTTTACTTGTTGACGTACATATTCGTAATCGCCCACTTCTTTTTTGATTTTCTCTGCTTCCGCGTCACTATATCCTGCCGCCTCCATCTCATTTGCAAGGTTAGCGTAGGCACGGACTAAGGCTGCGGTCAGTTTATAGAGTTTTATGCGTTTCTGCTCATTGGTTTTTATCTGTTCGTTGTTTCCACTTTCCGTACTACAGAAATAACGGATATAATCCGCAATCTGTTTCGGCGGATCAACCGGTTCGCATAACGCTTTAATCGCTTCGCGTGCGTCTTCTAATCGTTCTCTGCCTTTTTCAAGCCTATCCTTCAATAATCCTTCCACATCTTCGGTATCGTAGTTTTCAAACGCCTCACCCGTATAGTCTGTCATTGCCTGCCTCAGGGATCCAAATAGGTCTTTATAATCCACGATGTAGCCGAATTCCTTGTCATCAGTATGAATGCGATTGACGCGACAGATTGCTTGAAACAACCCATGATCCTGCATACTTTTGTCTATGTAAAGATAGGTGGCAGGTGGTGCATCAAAACCTGTGAGTAGTTTGTCCACGACGATGAGGAGTTTCATCTGTGCAGGTTCTTCAATGAAACGTTTCTTTACCTCTTGTTCAAACTGATCAACCTTGGCGTTCGTCAACTTAAAAGGCTTTCCAAAATATGCTGAAAGCATATCTCTATATGTATTGTATTCCAGCTGCTTATCGGTAAGTCCTTCGCCTGTTTCTTCGAGTTTGATGGATTCTATATTGGGTCTATAGGATGTCACCACGGCACATTTCCCTCTCAAAGGTGTATCTTGAAATAGATTGTAGAGCCTACAAGCAGAGAGGATACTGTTCGCCACAAGCATTGCGTTCCC
>JAPPDN010000811.1 GCA_028824575.1 Candidatus Poribacteria bacterium
AAGGCTGAAGGTTGATACCTTAATATGCTGACAGCCGATGGTTTCCGGTGGCTGACGGCTTCTTTTTAGCAGGCACCACATTTCTTACAGACGGTCGTATCACACTCGCTGGTTGTAAAACCTTTTTCGTGCTTGTTGAACTCAAGTTGTAGAAATTGGGGTTTGACGTTTAAATCGAGATGATCCCACGGATTGACTTCATGCAGTGGACGTTGGCGTGTCGCATAAAAATGTGGCATTAACCCGTGCGTACGGAAGGCTTGATTCCATGACACGCCGTTTGCGAGTTCAAGGATTACTTTTCCAAGCCGCCGGTCGCCGCGTGCAAAGACTGCCTCTTGGTGCGCGAGTCTGGCACTTGCAGACCCAACTTTTATACTACCGAGTCGGTTAATCTCGCGTTTCAGGAAATCAAGTTTTCGGGAAATGGTTTTGGGAGGTTCCATTGCCACCCACTGGAAAGGCGTATGCGGTTTCGGCACCATGGGTGAAATGGTAAAACTAATACGGGCGATTCGCCCTGTCCGCTTCGCATGCGGGAGCAGGATGGTGCGCATCTCTTTTGCCATATCAACAATAGCCTCTACATCCGCCGGTGTTTCGTGTGGAACACCGATGAGGAAATAGAGACGTAGGTTGAGAATATCACGCTTTAATGCTTCCTCAAAAACGTGATAGAGCTGCTCGCGTGGAATCGCTTTATTGACAACCTTTTGAAGTTCTTCAGTGGCAACCTCTGGTGCAATGGTAATGGTGCCTTGTTCGCTATCTGCGAGGGCATCAAGCAACGGGGCACGGACAGTTTCAGCGCGGAGTGAAGCACAAGAGATACGGAACCCACGCGCAACGAGCCCTGAGGCGATCTCATCAATTTGTGGATGGTCAGAGATAGAGGCACCAACAAGCCCGATCCTGTCTGTAATGCCGCGTGCGCGCTCCGCGAGGGCAAGCGTGCTTTCCACAGAACGCCGCCTCGGCCATCGGCGGGCATAATCGGCAACACAGAAACGGCACTGCCTACCACAGCCGCGCACGATTTCGATAAGGTGGGCATTCGCGAATTCAGTGTTCGGTGTGTGGATGTGCGTGCAAGTTTCGACATCGTCAAGTTGTGGAACAGCTCCGGCGCGAATCTGCGGTGCTGCCCCTTGTTTCGGAGAGACTGCCTCAATCGTTCCATCATCGCGATAGGTTACGTCGTAAAAACTTGGCACATAAAGTCCGGGAACGGTCGCTAATGTTTCGAGTAACTCACGCTTCGGGGCACCAGACTGTTTCCACGCGTTAAAATGCGCCATGAGTTGATGAACGACAAGTTCGGCTTCGCCAACAACGAAGACATCAACAAAATCGGCAATCGGTTCTGGATTGTAGGAGATATTGATACCGCCAGCGACAATGAGCGGATCCCATTCTGTACGTTCCTCGGCAAGCGGCGGGATATTTGCAAGTTGTAAAGTGCGCGGAATATTCACATAATCCGATTCAAAGGAGACAGAAAACCCAATAACATCAAACTGGTTCAGTGCCGTTTGTGTTTCAAACGAAAAGAGAGGTTTTCTCTGGGTGACAAGTTTCTGAATATAACTCGTCTCTGGCACAAAAACGCGCTCACAAGCAGTGTCCGTTCGAGCGTTGAGAGTCGCATGGATAACCTGAACACCGAGACTTGACATTCCAAGTTCATACGTACTCGGATAGACAAGGGCGAATCTGTTAGGTTTTCTGAAATTATGATGCGCACCGTGTTCCGCACTGCGCAGATGTTGGTAGTGCTGGCGTAAGTCCACTATTTCCTCATGTATAATAAGGTGCGCTTGAAAAGCTCACCTACAAAATAAAAATAACACGACACGCTTGAAAGGCGCGTCTACAAACAAAAATGTGAAAGCGATACACGCTACATTGTGTTCTCAAAACACAATGTAACTTTAACCATAGTTAGGATTAAGGAACCTAATCGAGAGACTTAACTGACTTTTAAAAAGTTACACCGATAGGAGACAATATAGCACTCATGCCTATTTGTCGTTTCGGTTTCTTTTCTGAACGCGTAGAAAGGCTGGGATTTCCCAGTCCGTATCGCGCGGCTGTGCACTTTG
>JAPPDN010000421.1:0-828 GCA_028824575.1 Candidatus Poribacteria bacterium
AGAAACACAGACCGTGAATTAGGGCACTCTCCTCGGCTTGATCTACAGGGTGGATGTTCAACGGCGTGGGGCAGTTGGTTATCGGCGGCGAATCCGGTGCTGAGAGACGTTCATGAGTACATCCTCGTTTTCTCCAAAGATGCCTTCTCTCGAAAACGCAACGGAAAAGAGAATTCAATCTGTAAAGAAGACTTCTTGGAGTGGACAAAAAGCGTCTGGACATTTCCTGCTGTTTCAGCGAAACGTATCGGACATCCCGCACCCTTTCCCGAAGAACTGCCCCATCGATTAATCCAGCTCTATACCTTCGTCGGTGATGTTGTCTTGGATCCGTTCTGTGGCAGCGGTACGACATGTTTGAGTGCGTTGAAATCAGGTCGGCACTATATCGGGTACGATATTGAGAAGAAGTATATTGAATTGGCGAACGAACGGATTAAACAGTACAGCGATCAACCGCGTTTATCCGTATAAACAGGCTTATGCCAAAGTGTATGTCTTCCGTGCCTCTGTTCCAAAGGTCATCACCGAGTCCGATTGCGCTGTGTCAACCGATTGTCCGTCACAGGTTACCCTAACGGCGGTTGTTGCTCGGACGGTACAGTCTTGTCCAAGTGTGGAATGAAGCCGTGCCTCGGTAAGCTGTCCATCTTCCCATGCTATATCTACCTCAAATCCGCCGCGAGCGCGTAAACCTTTGACATGTCCAGTGCTCCACGCCTTTGGAAGCGCGGGCAGTAGATGAATCTCACCGGCATGGCTCTGTAGCAACATCTCAGCGATGCCAGAAACTCCGCCGAAATTGCCATCAATCTGGAATGGTGGATG
>JAPPDN010000421.1:838-2098 GCA_028824575.1 Candidatus Poribacteria bacterium
AGGTTCGTCAGGGTACATTTCGCCAGGAGTGCTTGGAGATGGGTGTATGCCTCTTCAGCATCTTCAAGTCGCGCCCAGAAGTTAACGAGCCATGCCCGACTCCAACCGGTATGTCCACCGCCGTGTGCTAACCGATATTCCAGCGATTTCTTTGCTGCCGCTGCTAACTCCGGTGTACCGCGTAGTGTAATCTGGCAACTCGGATGGAGTCCATACATGTGAGACATGTGTCGATGGCCAGGTTCAGGTTCGTCGTAGTCGAACACCCATTCCTGCAACCGTCCTGTCTTCTCGCTAATCTGGAGCGGCGCGAGCCGTTCAAGGACAGAAACCAGCTCAGTACGGAATTCGGCATCTTCGCCGAGGACATCGATGCAGGCGATGCAGTTGGTGAAGAGTTCATGGATAATCTCCAGATCTATTGTTGCGGCATAGGTAAAGAGAGAACGCGTACCATCGGGTTTCAGGAAGCTGTTTTCTGGTGAATGCGACGGATTGGTGACCAGTTTACCCGCAACGGGTGTGCCTTCGGGTGCCTCCACGAGAAAATCAAGCATGAAACGGGCAGCACCTTTCATCAGTGGGTATCCCTGCTTTATGAGAAAGTCCTTATCGCCACCGAAAAGGTAGTGTTCCCAGACGTGTTCACATAACCACGCGGCCCCTACGGGCGAGATACCCCAAATACCATCAGCAGGCGTTGTGAACCCCCAAATATCGGAGAGATGATGAACAACCCAACCGTCAGCACCGTAATGGATTTTGGCTGTCCGATTTCCGGGTTCAACGAGTGTATCCATGTAATCAAATAGCGGTGTGTGGCATTCTGGTAGGTTACAGATTTCGGGGACCCAATAGTTCATCTGAAGGTTGATATTGGTGTGGAAATCGCTGTTCCAAGGTGCGTTCATGTGTTCATTCCAGACCCCTTGCAGATTCGCAGGTAGACATCCGGGCCGGGAACTGCCCATCAGCAGATAGCGTCCATATTGGAAATAAAGCGCGACGAGTCCTGGGTCTGATGTACCCGCCTTTACCGCATTTAATCGCTCGTCGGTAGGGAGATTTTCCGCATCCGTAGCACCGAGGTCTAAATCGACGCGTTGGAAGAGTGATTGGTGTTCAGCAACGTGATCCGCGCGAATAGCTGCATAAGATTTTGTATCAATACCTGCCAGGTAATCCTCACAAAGCGCGTTCGGCATTTCACTCGTATCCGTCTGGCTTACGTAACTCGTCGCAGCGGAGAGAAAAAGTGTG
>JAPPDN010000021.1 GCA_028824575.1 Candidatus Poribacteria bacterium
GCAGAACGAGCCTACCAACTTGAAGCTGATAAAGCGAAAATCAAGTTTGTTGAATTTAAGTACAACGACTATACCTCAATAATCGAGGTTGACGACGCAGAAGCGGAAGCCTATTTTGAGAAAAATCGGGATAACTATAAAACTGGAGAACAGGTAAATGTCAAGTTTATCAAGGTGAATCCTGCGGATCTCGTTACGCATGAAGAGGTTGAGGCGTATTACGAGGAAAATCAAACGGAATTTACAACACCAGAAGCCGTTAAAGCCCGCCACATTTTAAAAAAGTTCCCTGACAACGCGACAGACGAACAAAAGGCGGAAACCAAAACTGCGGCAGAAGCGTTACTCGAAACCGTCAATGCAGAACTCGCTGCTGGCGCGGATTTCGCCGAACTCGCCAAAAAGCATTCGGAGGGCCCATCCGCAGCACAAGGTGGTGCCTTAAGAGGTAATAATCCAAAACTCCCACCGGGCGACTATTTCGCACGCGGTGATATGGTAAAACCCTTTGAAGAAGCAGCTTTTGATACGCTAAAGCCCGGAGAAGTTAGTGGTTTGGTCGAAACCAGCTACGGATATCATATCATCAAATTGGAAGAAAAAAAGGCACCAGAAATTCAACCTTTTGCCAGTGCTCAATACGAGATCCAACAGAAACTTGTTCAAGTAAGCGGCGTTGACAAGGCGAAAAAGGTTGCTGAAGACCTCTTGTTTGATATAGAAATCCGAGACTATGATGAAGCACTCGCACTCGAAGAATATAAGCAACTTTCTCTCACCGCACTGGAAACAGGACTCTTCAGCCGTGATGCCACGACTATCCCACAGATTGGCGCGACATGGGGCTATCAAGGTTTAGTGGATGAACTTTTCGATATGGAAGTCAACGTAATAAAGGTGATCGAAGCAAAGAGACGAACTGGGCAGGAGGTAGACGCCTATTTTGTCGCTACCGTCCTTGATAAGAAACCTGCAGCTATTCCACCCTTTGAGGAGATAAAGACAGGGGTGATTGAAGGAACAAGCAAGGTTGACGGGGTAAAGAAAGAAAAGGCGAAGGAACATGCCTTTGCGGATGCACAAAGTTTGTTGGATCAACGCGAGGATGCTACATCTTTAGATGCTTTACTCGAAAAGTATAAAGTTCCGGAAGGTTTAGCAGCAGACCGGCTTGTCGTTCAAGAGAGCAATCCGTTCTCGCTCAGCCCAACAAGCGATTATATCGCCGGTGTAGGCAATTCCGCAGAAGTTATGTTTGCAGCGTTTCAAATGAAAGTCAATGACATCGCTGGTCCCTTCAGAGGCAGCAACGGCGTTTACATTATTCAACTCGTTGAGCGCGAAGAACCGGATGTTGAAGCGTTCAGAACGGACCCGGCGGAGAAAGCCCGGCATCGCCAAGCGCTCATCCAAGCCAAAAAGCGGGAGGCGTATTTAAACTGGTTCGCCGCCCGCAAAGAGGCGAGTGAACTCTGGATACATCAAGATTATCGTTAGATACCTAACTTGTAGTGTACATCCAAAAACCTGAAATCATCAAAACACGCAAATCTCGAATAAGACCTAACACATTCCCGCATGAATAGCGTTTGAAGTGTTGGGTCTCCTGTTTTCTGAGAGCTTCGTTCGATCCGCCCTCATCGTTAATTTTGTAGGTGGCAACTTGGACTATAGATAAGAATAGGTAGCATCAGGTTGATAGTCAGGCAGCAAGGCATTGTGAGGTTGTCCGGCGATGAGTTTTGTGCCATCGGTAAAGCCTTCAGGACGGTCGCGAAGGAACTCAATTAGACGAGTCCGCCACGGTGTTAGCAGCGTTTCAGCCTCGCTCAACTTCGCCAAATCGCGTGTTTCGTGTGGATCCTCCTGAAGATTAAAGAGATGTTCCTGTCCGGTCTGAGAATACCAGATGTACTTATGGTCTCCATCCGTTAGATAGTGGTTCCCATGTTTATATTCGTAACACCCGGAGTGTTCACCGTGTAGGCAGTCCCGTACACGATCTGTCTCACCGCGCATGACAGGCGGCAAACTTTTGCCGGTACAAGTATCAGGAATTTCGATCCCCGCTGCATCCAGAATAGTCGGCATGATG
>JAPPDN010000585.1 GCA_028824575.1 Candidatus Poribacteria bacterium
AAAAGGAACATATCAAACCAATGTGTTCCCCAGTCAAGCAGATTTGAGCACGATCCCTCAAGTCGGCGAAGTTCACCGATTGCCCCTTCATTTGCCAGTTGTTTTGCCTTAATGAATTGTGCGCCAAAACGGCGTTGGTGGCAGAACGTTATCACCACGTCGTTATCGACACACGCCTGATAGAGTGCTTTGGCATCGCCCCATGTCGGTGCCATCGGTTTCTCAGAATGGATGGCTTTAATGCCGCTGTTGGCGGCAGCGATAACCATATCCCTATGGAGCGCAATCCACGTGCAGACGCTGACAAAATCGAGCGATTCTTTAGCCAGCATCTCTTCATAACTTTCGTAGGTGTTGGGCACCTCAAACTGCTCCGCGAAAGCGTTCCTCGCGTCTTCAATCGGATCGGAACACGCCACGATCTCAACATCTGGAGATGCTTGATACCCGCGTGCATGGGCGCGCCCACGTCCACCACAACCAATAATACCTGCTTTAAAAGTTGCCATAGTAATTCCTTTCGGCGCGATGCAGAGATCACGTCTATAATTTTTAAGTGAGTTGACTCAAAAGTGTGTCGTCCAAATAGATACCCTCAGCAAGATGTACTGTCCGTTGACGGTAAGCTCGCTCACCGGGGATTAGAATTTCTGTAATTCCTGATTCTCTTCGATTTTCCTTGACGCGTGCGATGAGCCTATCAACTTCTGTTTTGAATTGTGCCAACGGCACAAAGCTTGTCGGATCTATCAGAATGATAAGTAGACCGTAATTGGTACCGGGCGGCGGAATTGTCGCGGCGTTGACCAAGACACCCGCAAGGATTTGCGTTACGAGTGCAAGTCCAAACCCTTTATGACCACCAAACGGACGGACACTCCCCTTCAATGCTGCATCAGCGTTGGTTGTCGAGTCACCCGTTGTATCAAATGCAAGTCCTTCAGGGATTGCGATACCATCTCGCATAGCGACCAGCAGATCGCCATTAGTGATCGCAGCGGTAGACATATCAAATAGGAGTGGTACTGTATTAGACGGGATTCCGACAGCGATCGGGTTTGTTCCTAAGAGAGCCTCCGTGCCACCTTCGGGTGTAATACGGGGCAGACAATCCGCAAAAAGCAATCCAACAACATCCGCTTTTCGCGCCATATCAACATAATATCCCGCCATGCCACAGTGTGATGTATTATAAACGCCAATGATGCTCGCGCCGTTGCGCCTCGCGCGTTCAATTGCAAGTTCCATTGCCCGATAGGCAACAAGATAGCCGGGTTGGTTACCACCATCCATCCGGACGCAGAGTCCTTCCTCTTTGTCAACCCGAATGTCAGTTCGCTCGCCCTGTTCATAGCGACTTTTAATTCCGGTCAACCGAATGAAACCGTGTGTTTTTCGTCCGCGAAGTTCCGCCTCTAAGAGGATATCCGCGACAATAGCGGCATCCGTTGCGGACATCCCACATTTTTCCAAATAAGTTTCCGCGAGTTCTCGCGCCCTATCAACGGAAATACGCACGTTGTCGCTCCATTTTTATAGTCACAAGTGAAAGTTCTAAACAACTGATGTGCGGTGGTTAGGAATCTGCTTCACCACACTCCTGATAATCAACACTAAAGGTATACCTATTTTTCCATCAGAAATCAAGAAAAAAGATGAGATTTTTCTCAACCTTTTCAAAGGGAAGTCAATTCAATACGACTTACGTCATTCTTTAGTTTATGCCGTATATTCTACAGTTTCTCACGTACAAAAAAACGCCTCAATGCCAACGGTTAATCGGTGAATCAAGGCGTTTTATTTTTTAATAGTTATCAGTTTTCAGGAAAAAAGTCGTCAGTTGTCAGTTATCAGTGGTCAGTTACAAGAACCCTCTTAACTGAAAACTGATAACCGATAACTGATAACTATTCTTACTGATAACTCATTTACTTCAGGATAACCATCCGTCGGGTTGCAGCAAAGTCTACGGTCTGGAGCGTATAGAAGTAGATACCACTCGCGACGCGCTCGCCAACTGAGTTCTTACCATCCCAGTACGCTGCTGTCGCAGGCGTCATGTACGAACCCGTCGGTTTCAGACCTAAATCCA
>JAPPDN010000794.1 GCA_028824575.1 Candidatus Poribacteria bacterium
ACTTAATCAGTACCCCGCGTCTGGGAATTGGATTCTTCCACGCTAAGGCACCGTGTGTGCATCCACCGTCCATAAAGAAGAGCACATCCCCGGCTTTCATAACGGGTTGTACGACTAAACCCATGGTATCATCACACGTCCGGATTCCCCGCGGCATGGAGTACTGGGTCTTGTGAGATCCGGGCACACATGCGAAACCCCCCAGTCCCGGTTCAACATCGCGTAATTGCCATGTAATGGTGACGGTCTCAGCATAACTGCGTCCGTTCTTAAAAGCATAACCGCGTGATGGGGTCATCGGCTCATTTCCATCGTGCAGCGAGTGTCCTGATGTGCCTTGAACGGCGCAGAATACGGTCGCACCGCCCATGCGATAGCCGCTACCGCCCATCCAATTCATTCGCTGCACCACAGCGGGATGCGCAATCATACGTCGAAATGGGGCGTTATAGGGGTCAGGTAGGTCTAACAAACCCGGCAGGAGCGGACGACCTGTTCCCGCTTGGCTTATCGACCCGCGGGCTAATTCCTCGCCTACGACGATGCGATCTTGGAATTTATCCACTGCTTCATTTGCCTCTGCCAACCACTGTTCGTCCATCAAGCCACGCACTACCAGATACCCGTTCAGATCCCAAAAGTAGAACTCTTTCTCATCAATTCCAGAATCTGGATCGCGAGTGTAAATTGATGGATGAACGACGGACGAGTCTTCCTCTACCCATGTCTCTTCGCCATCTGTATTTAGCACGGGTGGTGGGCTTGACCCCTTATACCCAGGGGTATACATGACCGCCTTTTGCGCAGGTGTTGCTTCGTCCGCCCATCCCGGCAAAGATTCGGTTTCTGAGTAAGGTCCAACTGGATTAGATTGAATCGCTGCACGCGCGGCATACCAGTAGCTCAACAATCTTTTCGGCTCGCTTTTCCACGGGCGAACGCCTTGGAGCGTGGGCACCGCGACCAAAAATAGATCGCCTGCCTTGAGTGCCGGTTGTATCACCAACCCCATATCATCGACACCGGTCGCCAAGTCGTGCGGCGTTTCGACGTTGCTCTTGTGGCTTGCCTGAACAACGACAAATCCACCGTCGTCTTCTGCGACATTGTCCAATGCCCAAACCGCTTTTACGCCTTGACAACGCCGTTGACCGTTTTGTTGGCGATATGCCAAGGACGGGTTTCTCGGTTCATCACCACCGACAAGTGTTGTGCCTGCTTCACCTTCTTGCTGTCCCACCAATTGAGGTGCTTGATCGAGTCGGAAGCCGTGTCCCACAATCTGGTTCAAATACCACACCAAGGTCGGATGTACCAGTAGGTCGCGGAATAATTCGCGGTGCGGACTGTCTCCGCCTAACAGCATCGCACTCTCTTCGACTGTGTCCAATGCCTCGTTGAGGGCTGTCACCTCTTCTTGACTGAGAACACCCGGAATGTGTAGATAGCCTGCGACATCAAAAGCATAATTTTCTTCATTGGTCATTACTTCGTTATCCATTTGTCCCTCCTGTTATGGGTGGATGGTCAATACGGATTTGGAATTCTGGAATGCCATTTATACGCCTGATTCAATAACATTATTATCACACACCTTTCCGGCTTTGTCAATAATCAAGTTTCATTGGGTGTGTAAAGTCTTTGGCATTAAGTGCCCAAGTCGCCCGATGTCCTTGTGGTATGGGTTTCTAACCCTGATACTCGTAGAAGTGGGGTGCCTTGCTGACGGCTGATGGCTGAAAACTGAATGCCGCTGCAGCGACGGTGTTTCGTATTGCACTTTTCTGTGTATTACCATATAATGCAACTCAGTATAACAACGTAATTGCACGAAATTTCTATAACGCAAGGGAGGACAGATTAAATGAACAAAAAATAATTTTGACATTGGTTCTGGTGATCTTGGTTCTGCAGACGAATTTCGCTGGGAGTCAGGTCGTTAGAGAGGGACTGGTTAGCTACTGGAGTTTTGATGTTGAAGATGTTAAAGGCAATACCGTTTTGACATACTCTCCCCGCTAAAGCAGGGAGATTCTTAGAAACACCCTGAGCGGGGCAGATCGTGCTATCAACGACCACTGCTT
>JAPPDN010000860.1 GCA_028824575.1 Candidatus Poribacteria bacterium
GCCGCGTGTAATGAACTGGATCACCAAACATACGCGGATCCGGCTGTTGCAGCGAGGCTTGATGACTATGTTAACGTCAAACTCGATTTCACCCGCACCTCCGAAACGACGAAAGCACTCACCGAGGAGTACCAGATTCCCGGATTGCCGGTTGTCATTTTTTTGGATGCTGACCGTACCACCCTTAAGCGGTTCACTGGGTTCGTTAATGCTGAGGATATGCTCGGCATTCTTGACGAAATTGAGAGCAGCAGGCAATAGCGTGTTATTTCGGTTGTCGGATTGAAACGACTGTAGGATAGTTTTGTGTTTCAGCTCAAGGCAAAAGGAGTCCGTATGTTATCCAATGTAAAATCCCTATTTTCCTTACGCAGTTGGCTCATTTATGCAGAGGTGTTGGCGGTAGTCGGCTTTGTTGTGCTGGCATCGCTCTATATTCGGCGAGGGAGTGCTGAACCCGAATCGCCACCTGTGTCACAGGTAGGTGCCTTCATTGAGAAGGCGGATACACTCTTTGCGCAAGAGGATCTCGTTGATGCCGCGCTCCTCTATTGGCGGGCATTACAGGCATTAGAAACTGCTGAAAAGGGACAAATGGTACCCGTAAACGGGGAGTCCCAGACGCGTGCTGAGGTCGGTTTGCACGCGAATCTCCGTATCGCGGAAATCTATTCACGGAGCAATTGGGCGAAAGATGCAAGGGCGCGTTTGGAGCATGCAGCACGCATTCAACCGGATCATCCCGATGTTCGTCTTTTACGCGGCAAGCTGCTGAGCAATGAAGCCTTAGACGACACACTATTGGCGCAAGCGACGGAAGAATTCCTTGCCGTGATCGAGAATGACCCAAACAACGCTGAGGCACACTATCGTCTCGGCGTTCTCTATCAGGGGAACAGGCAGCTTGAGCAAGCCGTTGAACACTACAAAAAAGCGATTGAAAGTGATCCAGAGTTCCGAGATATTGTGTCTGAAAAAGCACCTATCGGTATCCTTGCCCGCCTCCAGTTATCGAGGACATACGCCAAAATGCTTCAAAGTTATCAATTCCTTGATCGAGAATTCACCGATGAAGATCTGGCTGAAGTAACTCGCCTTGAATCGGAGTCAATTCTCTTACTGGAGCAAGCAGTCGCAAAGCGTCCTGAGATGGACGAAATTATTGCAGATCTTGTGCGTTTGTACTTTGCGCGTGCAGCTGCGCTTGAACGCGAAGATATTGAAACACGTGGGTATGCGAACGCGCTTCGAGTCTACGAACGTATTGTAGAACTTGATCCGCAAGAGGTTCGCGCATGGGAACGGATGGCTGAAATTTATGGTAGTTTCCTTGTGGATAAGGCGAAGGCACTTGAAATGTACCGAAAGGTATACGAGATTGAGTCGCACCCGACTGTTTTAGCGAATATCAAATCGCTTGAAGAAGACATTGCCGCTGAGTCTGAATCGGAAGAATAGCGAAGATCGGAAAAGAATCCTATATTTTTACTGTTGGTATCTACGAAGGTAACTTCAAAAACCCCGCAGAAAATTCAAACGCCGCGGCCGATGGTGTCGGTTTAGTAACTTGTCGATTTTCCGCTGCGTCTTCTTCGGAAGGGAAATTGTTAAACGCTGAACTTTTTTCTGATTCTTTCTGT
This sequence comes from Candidatus Poribacteria bacterium, assembly GCA_028824575.1. Taxonomy (GTDB): domain Bacteria; phylum Poribacteria; class WGA-4E; order WGA-4E; family WGA-3G; genus WGA-3G. Next base: position 1,641 of record JAPPDN010000860.1, read on the forward strand.
AAGAGGCTTTGGTAATCTCAAGTGCAAACGGCAGATATTTCAACCGACGACTTAACTTTCGACCTACCTTCTTCGGCAAACGCGGAACAGTTGCTGCGACTCCATCACTTATCTTTTTCGTTTGCTTTGAGGCATGTTTGGTTAGATTCTTAATCATACCTCTGATTTCTTGGCGGTGTTTATACAAGAGTTTAGCAATTTCAAGTGCCAAAGGTAGAAGTACTAAGAACCCAGGCATCAATTTTTGAACGTTCTTGGGCAAATGAGGTATGATTACTTTCGATGCGTTCAGGAGTGAGGCAGTATTAATCACTGGTGTTCCTCCATGATTTTTAGCCAAATGTGTTAAGAGTACGGAATAGAAATAAGTCTGATATTGCAAACTTGGTAATATGAAAAAGTAGCGGGAACTGGCACATGATGAAGAGCCGATGAG
>JAPPDN010000591.1 GCA_028824575.1 Candidatus Poribacteria bacterium
GGTTCTGTTCATTATTCTTTTTGAGCTCTTGCGGCGTGGTTACAAAGTCATCGTTTCTACGCATTCATCCCAAATCTTAGAACTTATCTGGGCGATTCGACTTATTGCTAAATCAAAAACTGCTCCAGCACGGTTAAGACAGTTGTTAGATTTGAATGCTAATGTCTATTCCAAAGACCTCTCGGAAACAATCTTGAATAAAAAAACTTTCAAAACCTATTATTTTTCTCGTCAGGAGAGCGTTGTGAGCGTCAAAGACATTTCAACCTTAGATGCTGAAGATCCGGATGAAGCAGTATCGGATTGGGGAGGGCTTACACTGTTTAGCACTAAGACATCTGATGTTGTCACGGAAGCCATGTGGGAGAGTGATCTTTGAATTTTACCGAAAAAGGAGAAAAAGATGACAACTTATCGAGCAGGCGTAATCGGTTTAGGACGTATGGGTAGTACCTTCGACGATGAAATCACGCAAGGGGGTTCGATCTTTCTGCCCTATTGCCACGGTCCAACTTATCACGCTGCACCGAATGTAGAACTGGTCGCCGGGGCTGATCTGCATGCCGAACAGGCAGCGATTTTCGGCGAACGGTGGGAGCTAAGTTCGGAACATATCTACAGCGATTACCGTGAAATGCTGGAGAAGGAGAATCTGGACCTTGTCAGTGTTTGCACGACGGCGCGGATCCGATCGACTATCGTTCAAGATGTGGCGCGCTCCAGTGTCAAGGCGATCTGGGCGGAAAAACCGATTTCGTTGAGTCTCGCTGAGGCGGATGAGATGGTGGAGACCTGCCGAGCGGAAGGTGTCGCGCTGGCGATCAATTGCGCCCGACGCTGGAATCCGTTCTTTAGCGAGGCGCGGAAACTCATTGATGAAGGCGAAATCGGCGATGTGCTGCAGGTGACAGTCTATGCCCAGTGCGGACTCTCGCATAACGGCAGCCATGCGATTGATATTTTACGCTATATGGCGGGAGGCAATGTGGAGTGGGTTTTCGGTGAGATGCAATCCGATGCAGCCGCTGCAGGTGAAAGTGATCTGCAGGGAAACGGCTATCTCGTTTTTGATAACGGTGTCCGTGCGTATCTGCGGAGTACATCCTGTGGGGCGGCACCATGGGAGGTGGATGTTATCGGCACAACCGGACGTATCCGTTCCGTCAACAACGCCGAAACGTTTGAGTTAATTCGTGTGATTCCCGGTGGACGACGAGGACGTGGCGTGCCTGCGCAATGTCCGTTCCCGATCCCCGTGCGGATGCAAGGGATGGGCATCACAATCGTTGAAGACCTCATTAGTGCCATTGAGAACGGAACATCTCCGAAGTGTTCGGGGGCAGATGGACGCGCTGCATTGGAAGTAGCTGTCGCGCTCCGAGAATCGCATCGTCGTGGCGGTGTAAAAGTGGAGTTACCGATTGAAGATCGGAGCCTACGGATTCTTTCCTCGGAGATCCAAGGCGATGACACACCCGCTCGGGTTCGACGGTTACAAGCGAGTTGATAGAAAGCATTGATGCGCTACAAAATCCCCAAAACAGTGAACTGCACAGACTGCTGTAGGAGCGGCCTCCCGACCGCGTCCGCAGAAGATTGAGGCGAGGAAAAGCACATGAAACCAGCGGATTATGCGTTTTTTGAAGAAAATGGCTATGTCTCACTCGGTAAGATTCTGAGCGATGCCGAGGTTGAGCATTTTGTTCATGCTTTTGACAGGGACCGTACTGAAATTGAAGATCACTGGTATCGTATTGGACATTACCAGACCGTGAATTGCGATGCACTTCTGACTTCACCTGAATTCGACAATGTGATTCGGCATCCGACCGTCATGGATTGCCTACACACACTGATGGGCAATGCCCCTTGCTTTTCAGAGATCTGCATCCGACACATGGCACCGTACGATGGTGAACTGAATCGCGGTTGGCATCGAGATGGCCCGAGGCATTGGCTTGAACATCCGTTGCGTATCGGGTTTGTCCAGTTGATGCTGTATCTGACCGATGTTGATGAAACGACGCACTGTTTCTCCTTATCACCGGAATCGGTGGACGCTGAGATTCTCGAAA
>JAPPDN010000577.1 GCA_028824575.1 Candidatus Poribacteria bacterium
CTACACTATATTTACGTTTGATATAATCCCAGAGCGCTGCCTTCGTAATACCTTTCTTTTCGAGAGGCTCCGCGAGATTACTCGCGATCGCGAAAGCGGCTTTTTGCGCCTGTGCGATATTTCCACCACTCTGTGGCATCTGCTGTTGTGGTGCTGAATTTCCAGTTCCTGCCTTTCTATGCAGATAGAAGTTTAGTACTTCACGGATTACGGGTACAGGTATGAGCTGCTTAATCGCGTTGCGCTGTGCTTTGTGAATTGCTTTCGTGAACGCAAACGGATCGGGGCGCCCACCACTCATCTTCGGTTGTTCATACGCACCGTAACGAGATGAACCGGTAATTGTATCAACTGCCTTGGCAGTAGCAATCCAAGAGTTCTCCTGCTCCTCGTATTTAACTTCTTCAACTTGGATACCGCCGCGGCGGTTGGCAGCTTCGTTAATACCGGCTAAAGTCAGCCCTTCAACGGTGCGCCCTCCCTGTTTAAAAGAGTAGACATAATCCTGAATTGTCTGTCCAGTCATCAACTCAATAATAGCCTGATCATCCACTTGATCAACGACTTCATACTCAGCGGTAACTGGTACCATCTCTTCCTTTTTTTCTTCAGCCATAATATCCTCCGAAATTAAGAATCCGCGCGACATTTAGATGCCCGTTATGCCCAGGCGGTTCATTTTATCATACCATTTTATACCCGATTTGTCAAACATCGTTATTTATACAATAGAAGCATTCAGGAAAAAGTGTTTAGCAAAATAGTTGGCACACGTTGTGTGGAGTTTTCATCTGAAAATTTTCATACCATTTTTCCTAAAAAGATACCAAATAGTATCTTTTTTCGTTTTTTGGTATCTTTTTAAATTTGATTACAAATCCAGTCACTGTATAGGTTTATCTGCGTTTTTTACATATTTCTGCTGCGAAAAAAAATATACCAGGGACAGCTTAACTTTCTACTGACCCGCTTTCACCTCGCCTATATTCTTAATTCAAATTTACATTATATATAATAACATATATAACATAGGAAAGCAAACTTATTTTTACCGAGACACTTGATTTACATCCCCAATTCTGCTACAATAACAGTAAATTGGGTACCAGAGCGTTGACGAACAATGACGACCTCACTTCTCCAGATGCAGGCAATCACGAAAGACTTTCCGGGCGTGCGAGCCTTAGACAATGCCTCTTTTGAGGTGCGCCCCGGTGAAATCCACGCGCTCTGCGGCGAAAACGGTGCTGGTAAATCGACGCTGATTAAGATTCTCGGTGGTGTCTATCCGTACGGCACCTATACCGGTAGTTTGCGTATCAACGACACCGAGCATCAATTCCACTCTGTTCGCGATGCGGAACGCGCGGGGATCGCTATTATTCATCAGGAATTAGCACTCATCCCGGAGATGACAGTCGCGGAGAACATCTATCTCGGTAGGGAACCGCGGCGATTTGGAGTCATTGATAGGCAGCGTCTCTACCATGAGACGGGTGAACTCCTGTCGCAGTTTGGGCTGGCAATCCCGCTACAAAAATCCGTCTATGAACTCGGCATTGGACAGCAGCAACTCGTAGAAATCGCGAAGGCCTTAGGGCGTAGCTTGCAATCTGGAAACGCCTTATTGCTCGTGCTTGACGAACCGACAGCGGCTTTGACAGAAAGCGAAGTGGGCATTCTCCGTCAGATTCTGACGCAACTTCGAGAAAGGGGTGTAGCATGTATCTACATCACCCACAAACTCAAGGAAATATTTCAAATCGCCGATCGGGTAACAGTACTACGCGACGGTGAAACGGTTGCAACGCAACCCGTTAGATCCGCTGAATGTACCGAAGACCTGTTAATCTCGCAGATGGTTGGCAGGGAGCTAACGACCTTTTTTCCGAAACGGCGAGCGCATGTGGCGTCTGAAAACGACTCCAACGCTGAGGAAATCGCACTACGTGTCGAAAATTTAAGCACCTATCCATTGGAATCGCCACGACTTGAAAACGTCAGTTTTGAGGTGCGACGCGGGGAGATCCTCGGTATCGCAGGCTTGATGGGCCCGGGTAGACCGGAAC
>JAPPDN010000058.1 GCA_028824575.1 Candidatus Poribacteria bacterium
CTCCACATGATAAGTTCGTGCGTTTTCAAAAAGCGTGAGCCTATGAGCGTAAATGTACTTCAGCAAGAGTATTGCCTCGCTGTCCTGTCGAATCAGTCGTCCTTTGTGGCGATACTCTCTGGTATGTTTACTGAACCAGACGTCGAACGCGTTTTCCCACATCTCCTTGCTCGGGGCTGACATTAAGTAGCGTTTACTGTTTACCGTATCATGTAGCGTGCTGTCACCAGATCCACTCCAATTGCCAACCAATAACTCATAAAGATAATGCATAAGGACATGCTTGCTGAAGGTAGCTATGTTTCTACTTGAGCTCGCCAAAACCGACAAGTCGCGAATGGAATACTTTGCCTGAAACGCTGACGCAATTGCTGAGATTATCTGATACTCCTTATGATAAATTGGTAGAGTCTCTTTTCCCGCCTCTTTCACTGACAGTACGGGATCAAGCGCGACATCAACACACCGTATGGAATCTTCAATGCACTCTTGTAGCTTTGATCTATCGAGATGTTTGATTGTTTCAGGTAATTCCTCCATTTTGGAAACGTGAATGCCAAAGCAAGCGCAAACTAGGTTGAATGCAACGGGATTAGGCTTGTCAGCTTTAGTCCCCTTAAACAAACGTTCAAATCGCACGGGTAGACATTGACCGAAACCAAACAAGAATTCGAATAGATTGTATTGTCGGACGCGTCGTGAAGATTCGGTGGGCGCCTGATCAGCGACATCCAATGTAAAGCCCTCGGCAGCGAGCATTTCGTATTTTTTCCAAATCGCGTCCCGAATCTCTTTTCGTTCAATGCGATCTGTATAATCCATCCACTCTGCGGCAAATATCTCATACTTTGTCAAAGGCGTACCTTCGGTGTTGAGCAGCTTGAAGATCTCCTCGAGATCATCGCTCCTCCCTTCGAAAACGATTACGGGTATTTCTATGTCATCAATGTCTGCCGAATCGCTAACAGCCTCTAGGAACAATCTAAGCCTGTCAATAAACTCACGGTCGTCGAGCAGGCGAGATCTGTTGTGATTATATTCCGTCGATTTCTCGTTAAACCCAAGTACGTACGTTACCAATGCCTTCACTAGTTCTGACGTTTCCCACCCATCTGTGGGTGAGAAGCCGCTGGTACCTTGTACCCAACCTACTAAAGTGTCCCGAATCAGGAGTCGGTCTTTCATTGAAGTACGGTTCAGTCTATTTGCAATGAATGTCACGTCATCATCTTTGACTTCGTCCGAGCGAAAGAATCTGTTTTTGTTAGTGTCATAGAACTTGAGAGATTGTGTTCGTTGCAATCCATCGATCAACTTGTAGTAGTCCTTTTGTATACCACTAGAACTGCTACTGTTGCTGGCCACTTTGTCCTTGAATACAAGTAACGAACCAAATGGATACCCGTTCTTAATGGAACGGATGAGTTTTTCTCTCTTTTCATCGGACCAAGCCAGACGGCGCTGAAATCCAGGTATCGTGAGTTGTCGACCTCTAGCAGGTTTGGTATGCGATGCGTCAATGAGTTCCTTAACTTTCCACATCTCTGGCTTAGCAGGCTTGACTTTCTTTACCATAAATGCAACTCCTAGCCGCGAAACTGACCCGTGCATATGTATTACAGTTAGTAATCCGAGTAGATTACTGATATACACAAAGTATTGCAACGACGTTAAGCGTTGTAACTGTCCTCAGACTACAGAATCCATAAACACCCCACTGCTGCACAAAAAGCCAGAATTCTAAAACGCGGTTCACCTATGGTATACTTTCCGACTAATATGGAAACTCAAACCGCAGTCGTCGACGAAGGGAAGGCTATGGTCCCGCCATCCAAAGAGATGCTCCTCGACTGGTATCGGCAGATGGTGCTGATCCGCGAATTCGAGGAGACCTGCCATCAACTCTATGAAGCGAAGCGCATCACCGGCGTCTATCTGCATCTCTACAGCGGGCACGAAGCCAGCGGCGTCGGCTCGATGGCGGCGCTGAGGAAGACCGATCACGTCATTACCGCCTATCGCGACCACGGCATCGCCCTCATCCTGGGCATGGACCCCAAGGCGGTCAT
>JAPPDN010000785.1 GCA_028824575.1 Candidatus Poribacteria bacterium
AGTTTGATAATATCGGTGATGCCCAGCTCGCGTTGGACCTCTTCAATCGGTTTACCACCCTGATACGGTTGAATCGTGTCAATACCGGGTTTCGGTTTTAGCATAATGTTTTTTGGGTCTCAATTTTTCTGTACTGCTTCATGCAAGCGCGTCCATGGACGCACCTGAACACAATTTTATTATACCACACACCTTCTTTTTTGAAAAGGAATTTTCCGTACAGAAGCAGGGTCATTCAATTGTCCGTTTTGGGTGTTGTCCTTTTCGCATTCGCAGGTAATAATACTTAATTTATGTTATGTATTATGACAAAACGCTGAAATTTTCGCAGCATTTCGCACCGGATCCTGGAAAAAAGGCATAAAACCCAATAATTTCTTAAAATCGAATGGCCCTGTGGTATCACATAGTTACTATTGACATTCAAATAGGGCTTGTGTAAAATAAAGTGCCTGCGGCAATTGCAGAGGCACAAGGAGACGAAATAGTGGAAGATTACACACAATGGGAACTACCAAAAGCCGCGAAAGCGCGTTTAGGAAAGGGTGGTATTAATGATATACAATTTTCACCCGATGGCACCCAACTCGCTGTGGGTAACGATATCGGTATATGGCTTTATGGCGCGAAAACAGGCAAAGAGATTGCACTATTCCCGGGGATATGTGAATCCCTCGCCTTTTCACCCGATGGTCAATTTCTGGCAAATGGCGGATTTGGTAAACTTTGGGGAAAGGAACTTCACTTGTGGGAAATAACTACGCGCAGGAAAATTTCATCCACCAATGAATCTCGCCCTGCTACAGCGTTGCGTTTCTCCGAGGATGGCAAAAGGCTTGTCAGTGTGGACAGCTGGGGTGCCACAATTAGCAGACTGGATATTGAAACAGGCGAGAGGGATGTGACAAATCTTGATGGACAACCCGACTCTTTGGGACATATTGTTGAAGTCTATACGTTTACGCATGATAGAGTGGCAGGTGGAAAAAGGGATGGTAAGATTCGTTTGTGGGAAGCAACGACCGGTAAAAAGCTAACTACTCTCAGTGGACATGCCGTAGAGAATCAGGATCAGTCGCCCGACACACCTGTTTTGGCTTTGGCTTTTTCGCCGGATGGCACACTACTCGCGAGTGGAAGTAAAGATAGAACAGTGCAATTGTGGGATACTGCTACGAACAATGACACACCAATCATTTTACGAAAACACACCGGTTGGGTAAACGTATTAGCATTCTCTCCAGATGGAAAGATGCTCGCCAGTGGAAGTACTGATAAGACAGTGAATTTATGGGATACCGCCACTGGAGAACCGCTCACAGCACTTACTGGACATCTAAGTAGTATTGCTGCGCTAACGTTTTCACCTGATGGCAATACACTTGCAAGTGGAAGTACAGATGGCACGATCAGGTTCTGGGATATTCCAACTGGAACCTTGTTATCAACCCGTATTACTGAACATACACAGTTGGTGAAAGCAGGCACTTTCCTTGAAGACAGTTCTACGTTTGCCAGTGTCGCGTTTAATGGCACGATTAACTTTTGGGATCTAAAGACATCAGAAAAGACCACCGTTCAGATGACAGGAGATCGGGATTTGTTACTGCGTTTAGCATTTTCGTCTGATGGCACAAAACTTGCCAGTGTTGGCACAAAAGGCCACGTGTTATTTATGGCAGGTTTGGGTCAAATTTCCGCACGGATGTCAGATCAAGTGATTCGGATAACGGAGGTCAAATCCGGACGTGAATTGACCAAAACGAATGGGAATGGTACAATTTTGGCTTTTTCACCTGATGGAAAAACGGTAGCCTTTGAAAACGGGGTTAGCATTCACTTATGGGATACAGAGACTGGTAAAACGCTCAAGATTTCCCTTATAGATCCGACCAATGAAACTGATGTATCATTGTATGATACAATTGCAGCTTTAGCGTTTTCACCCGACGGAAAAAGGCTTGCCAGTGGAAACCGGAGAGGAGATCTTCAGATATGGAATTCGGAAACCGGAGATGCCCTAACTTCCTTCTCTAAGATGGCACCTCCGAAAGGTTTTGAACGG
>JAPPDN010000942.1 GCA_028824575.1 Candidatus Poribacteria bacterium
GGATGCTGTGAAATGGTCGTTGAACGTTTTTGTGGGGATAACTGCGGCGTAAGTCGCTGGTGTCAGTGAACGCGAGATGCGTCCGCCGATCTCGCCGAGGGTCTTACCGCCTGCATAATTTGTGCGACTGTAGCCGAAGTTTTGCACAACAGTTCGGGCATGTTTTTCGGCAGTCCGGTTGCCTCTGCCTTCCCAGTTTGGATCAACACTGAAATTCTCAAACCGGTCAGCAGCTGCTTGCGGCGTAAACATAATTGATACCAGAATTATTACCAGTGGCACTGTTGTCAGTCGCCTGTTCTTAGTTATGGGTTGTCTGAATCTCGGATTACGCGGATTTTTGTGTTGTCGCATCTTCAGTTTGGGTTATGTAGTCCTGTTCATTTTATTTCTAATGCCGGTAAGTTGTTAATAATAGCTACGGTCTCCAAACTCACTGTGATGACTTTGCCGATTATATGAAACCTCATTCGACGGGCAATGAATTGCCCTACTACGAACTGTCCGCTTGTAGTAACGCGAAGCATCCCACGCCCCGAAATTACCGATTTTATGAAACCTCATTCGGAAACCGTTAGTTTTGCATTATATAGGGGTTAAGGGAGAGAGACAAGCGAAATTTTGTTAGAAAAAAAAAAAGGGACCGGAAGCGATGTTCCTAAAAGGTTTCAGGGATTCTAACCTAACGCATGCAACATAGGCTTGCAAACCACGCTCTTCAGGAACTATGCTTCCGGCTTACCCAAGGAGGCTTATTTGTGTATGTGCAATTTCCGTGCCAATCGAAAACCGGCTGTTTTCGGTGATAAATGTTGGAATTTTGCCTATTTTTTGGACATGTATGGTAAAAAATAGACATCGCGGAATAACTATAATCCTCACGGTTCGCGAGTCAAACTCGCTCCTACACGGTTCGCGAGTCAAACTCGCTCCTACAAAATACAAGAGCATTATGGTTATCAATTGAGTGGTGGAAGCGTGTATTGTTTAGACAGAACATCCTCTAACAGAACAGAGTAGATTTGGTTTAAATCTCTGAACTTGCGTCGCATATTTGTAAAGCAGTGGCTGTTGACGAATTCCGCCATCTGTGCGTTGGTAAGGTTACCGGCTGCTAAGGTCGGAATTTCCGTCAAACACTCATTGATAAGTTCATCAAGTACTGCCGAGGCAGCCCCGTCCCGAACCTCACCCTCTAATAATTTACCTCTATCAAAAGCGAGTTCATCGGGCAGACTGTTTAAAGCATGAACCCCGATTAACGACCGAACCTCAGGATCTACCTCTGATATTGCCGCTTTAACATCCGAAAGTGGCATCCCCTCAAGGATAGTCGCCAGATCATCAACAGTAACAGTCACAGGGTTCAAGACATCTTCTGCTTCAATTGGGGTGCCGCAGGATGTTAAGATAAAGGATAGGACTACGATTATACTTGCGGCTGCGAGTACGATCAGTGTTAAGTTTTTCATTTCGATTGTTCCTTAGATGTTAGCCTTTTACAACACCGATGGGACGGAGGCGCGCAACCCGCCGCGAAAGTCCAGCTTTGTCAACGACACGGACGACTTCATCAACATCCTTGTAAGCCTCGGGTACTTCTTCTTGGAGGGTGCGTCTACCTTCGGCGCGGACGAAGATCCCTTGTGCTTCCAAATCTTTTTGGATGGAACGTCCCTTTGTCAAGGCGATCGCTTTCCGGCGTGAGAGGACCCTACCGGCACCGTGGCAGGTAGTGCCCCACGTCTCCGCCATCGCACCCGGATTGCCGACAAGCACGTAAGAGGCGGTCCCCATATCACCGGGGATTAGCACGGGCTGCCCGACTTTCTGGTATTTTTCGGGGATTTCTGGATGCCCTGCTGGGAACGCGCGCGTCGCACCTTTGCGGTGGATAAAGAGTTCACGTTCTTTGCCATCAACGGTGTGTTTCTCAAATTTTCCGATGTTATGCGCGACATCGTAGACGAGTTCTAAACCGAGTTCGTCTTCTGTTGTGTTGAAAAATTGCATGAAGGTCTGGCGGACGAGGTGCATGATACACTGTCGATTGTTCCATGCGT
>JAPPDN010000124.1 GCA_028824575.1 Candidatus Poribacteria bacterium
CTCAGAATATCTGGCGGACTTAGACAGTAGTTTGTATTTGTTGCACTCGGTAACCACCACACCCTCCCCAATCGGACTGGAGGAAGTCTTCGCCTGTACCGCCGCTACAAGCGAACGTAAACCACCATTCTCGATCGCACCTAGCAAGTCGACGCCCGAGTCCCCACGGGAGTCACAGATATAGATCTCATCAAACCCAGCAATCTTCATCCAAATGGCGCAGATCACGAGAAACTGAGTGCCGTTCAACGTTTGAAGATAGCGAAATATCTCGCAAAAATTAGAATCGATCGTGTCGTTAGCATCCGAATAGTTCGAAAACCGTTGATGATGCCACACTAGAAACACATGGTCTTCGTCTGCTCGAGCAAGAGGTCTCGGTACTCCTTGCCCGTCCCAATGACCGAGGTGATTCTCGAGATACTCAACGAGCGGATTTAGCTGCTCTTCGGCCATTTCGGCCGAACGAAGTAGCCCGTACCCTTGGCCCTCCGTATGCCTCCGAAATTCATCCCTTATATTGACAACGGTTGGAGGCGATGGAGAGAGGACCAACGGAATTAATCGCTCGTGAACGAACGAACGTCGAATCTCACGAGTCGTCATCCTGATCCTCCAATAGAGCATCGGCTATTTTCACGAACTTGTTGATCTGATTTGTCATCAGAACTAAAGTATCGCGATATTGTTGCGGTGACTCAGTGATCACTTCGAGAGGAAGTGATTTGATGATTTCAACTGATACTTGAAGCTTATCTCGCCATTCTTGTTTGGGCTCGGCATCGGCAGCAGCCCGGGCCGCATCATTAAGTCCTATTTCATGCCGGTCAACTCTTGAGATCAATGCCTGATGTTCCCCTTCTATCAAGTCGGCGAAAAACTTCACATGTTCTTGATTGTGAATTCGACGGCGCTTCTTTGGATCGTCGTCATCTGGAGAAATCCACGAATAGAAAGTGCGAAGATTCTCAAGATTTTTGTAACGGAACTCCTTATCGTCCCATTCTAACCATCGTCTCACCGGGGCATTTCGATAAGCTTCCTGAAATAGAGTAAAATAATCATTTCGAGCTAGTCCACCGAACTCGTCATCTTGTCGCATCTGCTCCAACGCCTTGTGACATCTGTATAGTCGGCCCACTGCATGTGCTGTAAGGCCAAATTTCTGGCCCGCTTCGGTGAATGTGGCGGAGTCCTCATCAACTTGGTCAGCGACAAGCTTTGCGCGCTGAGCCGCGTCCCATGAACGGATGCCGCCGATATGTCGGATACCTTGTAGAATCCAAGAAATATCGTTCATCTCAGATCCGCTATACACAAGTACCGGAACACGGTTGGTTTGTTCAACTAGGCGTTCGAGATACTCTTCTAAGACATTTTCTTCAGCGATGACGCCGTCACGGATTCGTTGCCTCAACTGTCTGAGTGCCGCGAGACGTCTATTCCCCTCCACCACAACATACTTGTCTTTCGTTCCTTTGATGAGTCGAACAACGATGCGATCAAGTGGTAGAAATCCATTACGCAATATGCTGTTTTGAAGTTCTTTGATGGCGTGATTACGGAGTTCCGATTCAATCCTTCTTTGCACATCCGGGTCGGTTGCCCGCCTGTCTGGAATGCGATTCTTCGTTTCAGGACCCCAAAAGCGAGGGTTGTTGGGATCAAGGAATAATTGATCAATACAGACGGTTGTTTCTTTCAATTCGTCGTTATACATTGCGTCCTCTCTGGAGTATGGTATTGTTTGCGTCTAGATGCTGCGAATTCTATTCGCCCTTCCCAAGATCAGTTTATTGTCTGCCCGCGGAGAAAGGACCGACCGTCGCGGACTGGGTCGGCGACTACGAGATCCTAGGCTCAAAGCTATAGTATCGCAGTCGTCAATCGCGCTGCATCCAACCGACCACATTCCACGGAGGCAGGGCAGTCTCTGACGTCGGCCATCGCGTGGTCCCTACTACCGCTGACCACAGTCCTTGAGATCAAGTTCGCATTTTTTCACTTCTTGTGGCGCTGGATTCGACGGTAGGCGTAGCGGTATCTGGCGTGGACT
>JAPPDN010000674.1 GCA_028824575.1 Candidatus Poribacteria bacterium
GGATCTTGTCGCCGTTGTGTGTTTCAATTCCATAAGTATAAGCACCTTCTACTTTCAACTGCTTATACCAAACCGACACCCAGTCAATGTTTTTCGGGATGCCCGGCATACCCAGCAAGATGACCTCACCATTTGCGTGTGTGAAACGGAGCGCATCGTCTATTGTGACACTCGAACCGATACAATCCAAGGTGACATCTACACCCCCAATTAATACCTGTTGTCCCAACTCTGGTTGATACGATTCTGAACCTGTGAGTTCACAGAACGCTGTATACCGACTGCTATTCGGCGATATTACCTCATTTGCACCGAGGTCAAGTGCCAATTGCTGTTGGTGTGGATACTTGGCGAAGATAAGAATCCGGTTTTGATAGCCGAGCATCCGAAGTGCTGCGACAGTGAGCAGCCCGATCGTGCCACCGCCTATGATACAGATGTTGGCTGCTGTCGCGTATTCTGACTTCAAAACGCCGTGTATCGCACAGGCAAAGGGTTCGAGTAGCACGGCAACTTCGTCTAAAACATCATCCGGAACAAGATGGAGTTGTGCTTGATGTGCAAGAACATATCGACTCCATCCACCACCTGTGTCGCGACAATAACCCGTTTGAACGCCTTCGGAGATGTCTCCTTCTGTGATATTTTCGCAGTTAGCGAAGTGGAGGTTTTGGCATTGGTAGCACGGCGGCGAAATCCCTCTCACCTTACATGAGAGTGCCGGTTCAATCACCACCCGTGCCCCGATAGGAAAACCCTCCACTGCATCACCGACCTCCGCAATTTCCCCGACAATCTCATGTCCTAACACAAAAGGCGTTGATGTGAATGGCGAGAAATAGGGACTTCCTTTTGAAGTGATCGTCGCCAAATCGGAGCCACAAATACCGCTGAGTCGGGTCTTGACTTTGACCCATTCAGGGGTTGGCAGTTCTGGCTCCGGGATGTCAACGAAATGCACACAGGAGAACGGTGACGTGTAGAGACCCCGCCACCGTTTTCCAAGGTAGCGCATCGCGAGATAACGAGGGATGCTTTTGTTATATTGAACGGCTTCCACTATAATAATTCTCGGTTGTCAGTTGTCAGTAACTACTTAGTTAATTTTGTCTGTTTGTTGTAATATCGTCTAATAAATTAAAATCTAAATCAAAATCTTCGCAGACTTCTATAAACTCTTTAAATCTATTTGCGATTTCCATAGAAACCGTTTCCAAGTTGTCAAAAGATATTGTTTCGGCAGAATATCGCCCTACAGTAAAACTGACACCTAACAGCAACTCTTCTTCCTTTTCTTTTACGTTAACAGACACGAAATATGCGGGGTCATACATATTCATCGGGTTAACTCCACTCCCCATACTTGCATTATCCTCTATAAGATTTACAAGTAAATAACCGTTTACTATCATACCGATAGGCTCTTTCGCATCAGTTATGATGACACTATATTTCCGCTTTGCCTGCGATTCCAAGTCCTTGAGTTCTCGTATGAGTTTTTGTTTTTCCGATTCCAATACCTGTTCTAATTCTTCAGGATTATCGGTCGGTTTTCCTGTATCATCACACCCAAGCGCAAAAAACGCAAGCAAAAATAACAATAGACTCGCAAAGGTTTTCATGATAAATTAGATTTGCCTTTGTCCGACTGGACGGTTAAATAACCGCCCAGTTTCAGGACATTGCGCTTTGCCGATAGACTTCCAAATATTTCAGCAAAGCAGTTGTTAGACTGCGGGGACGCTTTAGCGTTTCCGCTTACAAATGATAGTTTAGCATATTTTAACGACGTGCTGCGCGAAACGCCAAACGATTCCATGGGACTCGTCTATACAGACACTTACTTCAACACGGGACTTCGTCTCCACCGACTAAATGTTTAGGCACAATTATAACGAAAACATTTTCGCGTATCAAGTGAAATATTGTGTCAATAATAGGGTAATGAAATTTCGGAGTGATTCTCTTGCATCTTGATTTCTTCAGGTGTCGGGAGTTGCGGCTCTGGAATATCAACAAGACATAGGCACCTTATCAATTTTGTGCCTTTGAT
>JAPPDN010000415.1 GCA_028824575.1 Candidatus Poribacteria bacterium
ACCAAAAATACATCGATCGGAATCCGAATATGCTATTCATCCCTACAATAGAGATCACTGTTTACGGGGACTTGGATAATTTCCCACCAGATTCAGATGTTTGGCTGAGAGATGCAGATGGACAAGTGATAAAAAATATAGGTGCGCCTTGGGGGGAATACACGATTGACATCCTAAATCCAGAAGTTCAACAACTCGTCATAGAACGTGTTGTCGGTGTTGCGGAGTGTGGGCTTTTTAATGGTGTCCTTTTCGATGCGTTTATACGTTATCATCGGAGTGTCTACGATAAATACTTTGGTATTGACGGTGAAGTCGTTGTTGAAGCATATATAACAATCTTAAAAGGTATACGGGAGCGCGTCCGTGAGGACTTCCTTATACTCGTCAATGCGAACTTAGGCGAATTCCCCCAATTTGCAGAGCTGGTTAACGGCAGTTTAATGGAAATGTTAAAGGATCTTCCAGATGGTTACACATACGAGCGTATCATCGAGATCGAAGATACTCTGTCTTGGCACGAGAAACATTTACGTGAGCCGAGAATCAATGTGTTGATGCCTTATGGCGTAGCCCAACCTATCAATAGCACCGAAAATAAACGTTGGATGCGTATGTTTACAACAATGTCTCTCACACACTCTGATGGTTATTGTGTATTTAGAGTTCCACAAAAAATGGGGGACT
This sequence comes from Candidatus Poribacteria bacterium, assembly GCA_028824575.1. Taxonomy (GTDB): domain Bacteria; phylum Poribacteria; class WGA-4E; order WGA-4E; family WGA-3G; genus WGA-3G. The sequence goes on from JAPPDN010000415.1 coordinate 688, forward strand.
ATCTTAACAGAACACACATCTGGCATGATTTCTGGAATGCCGATCTCGGCAAACCTATTGGGGAGAAGGGACAACGCTGTGACGGCTGTGAAGGCCTCTTTATCCGAGAGTTCACCAACGGTTGGGCGGTCTATAACCGTAGTGGACAGCCACAAAAGATCCAACTCCCCGGACAAGTCACCGGTGTTGAAAGTGGTATCACAAGCACAACACACATTGTCCCCGATTTAGATGGCGAGATGTATCTGAAACAGGAACCCGACACCATTACCGATGGCACCGTCAAGGTGTTAGCGTTAGAACTTGCGGTAGAGGACTTATCAGAATGGATGCCGGATGCCGCGTTGCAGGCAGTGGTTCGGGAGACACTTGAGGCACTCGGGCTACCCGCATCAGCCCCCTTGACGAAAGAGAAGATGCTACAACTGCCTTCTCTGCAAGCAAATCACAGAGGCATTGTTGATATAACGGGGTTGGAATTTGCGCTGTCTCTAAAAGATCTAAACCTTGGGGGTAGAAATCGTATCACAGACCTCCGTCCCCTCGCGAACTTAACACATCTCACCCAATTACATATCTCGCATCGTGAAGTAGCAGGAATGTCCCCGGTTACAAATCTTGATATAAGTCCACTATCAGGGCTTGTCAACTTAGAGGGACTCTCCCTTGAAAATAGTGGTATTTCGGATATAAGTCCGCTGGCAGGATTGAAGGAACTCCAACGATTGGGTCTTGCAGTTAACACCATTGACGACATTAGTCCTCTTGCAGGACTGAAAAAACTCCAACATTTAAATCTTTCAGATAACAACATTGAAGACTTCAGTCCGCTTGCGGGGCTTACGAATTTGGAGGAGCTGTGGATTGAGAACAATCCGGCAACCGATTTCAGTTCACTTTCTGCTTTGAATCTTACAGACTTCCGATCCGATGTGGATGTGAACGACGATGGTGTCGTGAATATTCAGGATTTAGTGATTGTTGCAAACGCGCTTGGCAAAGCGGAACCCGATCTCAATGGTGATGGTATTGTGAATATCCAGGATTTGGTGATTGTGGCGAACGCATTTGGTAACTAACATAAATCAGAATCAATGTTAGTAAAGAATCAAAAAGGAAATACGTATGGAAAGAAGAAACTGTTTTGTGGCTTTTGTTTTGCTGTGTGTTACGATTGTAACCAATCCGATTTTCGCAGAAGACTGGCTCCCTGATCCGAATTTGCGGATGGCAATCAGGGAAACACTCCGAGAAGAAATTGGACTCCCCGATCACACACCGCTTACTAAAGAACATCTGAAACATTTTACGCATTTAGACGTGGAGAACAACAATATAAGTGATCTAACCGGCTTAGAACACGC
>JAPPDN010001001.1 GCA_028824575.1 Candidatus Poribacteria bacterium
ATACTGCACACCGAAGTGAAAACGGATGACAGTAGAAAGCCGATGTGGTCCCGCATTGTAGGATATAACGGTTTTCTCGTGAATTTACATGAGATACCGGTCTATTCCAACGTCCTTTATCTGCACCCTAAGGCAGGCAGGGACGATAAAGGCTATTATGCTTACAAAGGACATGGTTATGAATATGTCTTACGCTATAAGGTACTTAGGTTGATCGAGATAGACGGACAATCGATTTTGGAAATGCAGGCACCAGGGTTATTGCCTTTCACACCGCTGATGAAACCGCCAGAAGGGATAAATTCAAATCGTTGGTTGGAGAAATGTGTTAATGTAACAGCGACAGCACGCACAGACCAGCATACACGAGATACCTTATTGGCAGCATTAGGTGTTTTTAGCGGTTTGGTTTACGAACCGCAGCTAATTAAACAACTTTTACCGGAGGGCATCATGCAAGAATCTCCTTTTTTTCAACATTACATCCAAGAGGCAAAAACAGAGGCTAAAGAAGAAGGTCTCAAAGAGGGTATTGAGCAAGGTATTGAGCAAGGTGAGAGAAAAGGCATGATCGAAAGCATTATTGCATTGCTTGGGGTACAATTCAAGACTGATGCCGTTCATGCTTTAAAGCCAGCTCTTGAATCTATAGACGATATGCAGGATCTCAAACAAGTGCTACTTACAGTTCCGGAATCTGACAGTCTTGAAGCGTTCATGCAATCTCTCAATAGGTAGAAATCTAAGCAATTAACGGGTATACTTACAAAATGTTCCAGGGGAGGAAAATGCGGCATCTGGTAACACTCGACGATTTGTCGAATTTTGAGATTGAACAGATTTTTCGACTCGCAGCGGGCATGCAGTCGCAACAGGAAACATGGGCAGGCATCTGCCGCGGTAAATTGCTCGCAACGCTCTTCTATGAACCGAGCACACGCACCCGACTCTCTTTTGAGAGTGCTATGGAACGGCTCAACGGTAGGACCCTCGGTTTCTCTGACCCGCGCGCAACCTCTACCGCTAAAGGCGAAACGCTTGCCGATACTGCACGAATGGTGACGAATTACGCCGACCTCATCGTTGTGCGACATAATTGGGCGGGTTCGGCACGTGTTATTGCACAGCACGCACATGTTCCGGTCATCAACGGTGGTGACGGCAGTCACACACACCCAACACAGGCACTCGCCGATCTCTATACAATTATGCGGCGGAAATCGCAAATACAAGGGTTAACTGTCGGTATCTGCGGGGATCTTCAATTTGGACGGGCGGCACACTCCTTTTCCCTTGCCGTCGCGCGATTCGGTGGGAACCTGATTCACATCGCGCCGAAACCGCTACAGATGCCGCCGTGGGTACTCGCGCAACTCGAACAGTGTCACGGACAAAAACCGCTTGAGGTAGAAAGCGTTATAGAGGTGATTGACAGATTGGATGTCATCTACGTCAACCGACTTCAAGAGGAACGACTCCCAGCGAATATGGATGCTGCAACCGTCCGAGGAAGTTATCTGCTGAATGCCGCGGTCATGAAAAACGCTAAGCCTGACGCGATGATTATGCACCCGCTCCCCCGCGTCAACGAACTCGCTTATGAGTTAGACGACGACCCACGTGCCGCTTATTTCGAGCAGTCCGCGAACGCTGTCCCAGTGCGGATGGCACTGATCGCCAGCCTCATGGGGTTGGAACAACTCATCTTAACACAGCCCCCAGAACGAGACATCGCAGCCTCTGCAAAACTGTGTGAAAACCCGAATTGTGTCACTAACCACGAGACCTATCTAACGCCTGAGCGTGAAACGTTTGATGCGACTGTTGAGTTACACGCTTGTGCCTACTGCGGAAATCTTGTATCTTGAGATAATAGATTCACTTATCTTCTGTGGCTTCGCCGGTTCGTAGCGGCTCCTTCTCAAGGATCACCATCTTTGTCATACGCCAGAGTAGATCACCAGGACCGACGGCATGCCATTGTCCATTTACAAACGTCATGACCGCATTATTCTTCTTTTTAGGTGAGCGGGTGCTGCGAGGAAAAC
>JAPPDN010000688.1 GCA_028824575.1 Candidatus Poribacteria bacterium
TCGGGTGCTAAAGTCTTTGCAGCTGGAAACATCATTCTGACCTTCGGAGTGATGAGTTTTCGCTCAACCGACGGTGGAAAAACATGGACAGAATCTGATGCCGATATGAGTTTATCGACTACCGTAGCAGTAGACGAAAATACCTTCTTCACCTCCGGACTTAAACGCTCAACCGATGGTGGCGAATCATGGCATTCATTTACGAATGGGATAATCGGCATTTCAATACACAACTTAGTAGGGCTCAAAAATGAATTTTACACAAGTACCGCCGAAGGTGTTATGAAATCCACCGATGGCGGTGAGTCGTGGAAAAATCTACCCTTGAATCTTGGCGAACTCACCCTAAAACCAGCGGAAAACGCCTATGGTCTGATTTTTCCAAGATTAGCAATTGCTGACGGCATCCTTTATGGAGCCGCGGCGATTTTGGTCCCGGAGCATAAATTGCGCATCTGCCGTCTCTCTGCGAATGGAAACGTGTTAGTCCCGCTCCAAGGGATACCCGCGCTTGAAGGTGCCCCGGCTACCAGAGATATAACGGATTGGGTAGAGAAAACGTCCCTACTTGAAATATTTCCGAGGGCATTTGCAGTCAGCGGCGAGACCTTCTATGTGGAATATATGCGGCAGCTGCTCCGGTGGAAACGCGGTGAGTCGGAATGGTTTAACACCGGACTGGTAGATGAAGGCAAAAGCAGAGACGAAAATGATGGCTTTATGAAGAATCTGAGACTTGCTGTTTCTGGTGAAACCGTCTACGCTGGAAAACGCGACGGAAGTCTCTTTCAATCGTTCGATAGTGGCAACACATGGAAAGATTTGACTTCAAGTCTACCCTTACGTTTTGAGCGTTTCAATGATATAACTTTTGTGGGTTCAACTGTGTATGTTGCTACCGACGCGGGTGTCTTGGTCTCAGAAAACGGTGAGCATTGGCGCGCAATCACTGATAAGGTAGGAACGCACACTCTCATTGATCAAATCGCTGTGGATACCACAACAGTTTACGGTGCTGGTGACAAGGGTGTCTATAAATTGAATCATCGCGACGAATGGGAAAAGATCTCGCCAGAAGTGCCAGATAGTGTTATCTCTCTCGTAGTTAATAACGATAGACTTTATATCACCACCAAACATCGCGGGATGTTCCACATTTCTGTTGAGAAAGAATAGTAGGCAACCGGACAAGGGAAACAACATCCTTTCATTCGCGCGATTGTAGTGGTCTTCGGAGCGGGTGCGCTGATGTTAACCTTCTGTGTTACACAGCAAACGATCCTTGAAAAGTAGACCAGAACAACAAGTAAAAAATAAAACTCTGCGCTACAATTACAGCCAAGCCATTGTGGGAATTGAAGTTTCCTCATAGGTTTAGCTGTTTGCATTTTATTTATAGTGAAACCGAAAAATAAATAGACATCTTTGTAGCATAAACTGTTAGTTTGTGCCAGTCTGAATGCCTGTTATAGGCATTCAGACTGTTTGAGAGTGTCCAATTAATTATAGGTTTTACTATAAATTAAATCCGTGTCAACTGAAGCATAGAGCCGCTTGCTTCCGCACAGCACGTTTGTGAGCGGGTACCCAAGGGGTACTCGAAATTGAGGACAGGAGGAATGGATACCTACTTAGATTCGGAACTGTAAACTGATTGCCAACCTGTTAGTTTAAAATTTATAGAATACTTTTAGTGTGTGTTATGATATAAAATTATCTAACACGTACAGACCTCTATGGCGCAAATCTTGATTATCTTTCAATTTATTTTCGGAACTATGCACCCATTTCGCATCTAACAAGCATCATTATAAATCAATCGGAGGTGATTCCATGAAAAACAGTGATGTTGAACTCATACACCGCATTCTTGATGGCGATGATAGTGCCTTCAGTGAACTTGTGAAAAAATACCAAAAGCCGGTTCACGCACTTGTGTGGCGGAAAATAGGGGACTTCCATATCGCCGAGGAAATTACACAGGATACGTTCCTGAAAGCGTATCAGAGACTCGCGACGTTGAAACAACCGCAGCGGTTCACG
>JAPPDN010000718.1 GCA_028824575.1 Candidatus Poribacteria bacterium
TCCAGGATCCACCGATGGTGCCGTGGTATACGCCCTTGGATCCGATGAGCCAGTGGTCACGGGGGATCATACGAGGGCAAACTCCTAGTCGGGAAGGTCAAGTTCAAAAATACAAAAAGTACTAATTCGACCAATCGAGCGTTGACGCTAGTAGAATGATGTTGAGATACATATCCATTGCCGGTCTCTAAAGCTCTAACTTGTAATTCGGATTAGCCATGTTTTTCCTGAACTCAGCGAAGTCACTCAACGGATTCTCCTGAATAATCCCCAGAATACCAGTCAGTGCTGTCTTTAATTGGATCTCATTCCCTGAGTCTACTGACTTGTGGAGTAAGTTGTAAAACTGTTCTAGTGAAGCCCGTCGCTCAGCAAAACGTTGTTCAAAGTAAGTAAGTAGCACTTCTTTCTCGTTGTTTAATGCCAAGATGAGGACGTCACGTTTGGACCAAATCTCTTCTCTTTTTGTCTGTTCTACTTGGCGTGTCTTATAGTATGCGATCGCTTCCTTGAGTATCGCCAAGGTGTCCGCGATGTCCATGGTGTTGGCCAGTTTTAATGGTTTTCTAACGTTCACGTTTAAACTCCACTTCCGTTAAATCCGTATAAACTGCTGTGTCCTGTATAATTTGCTTATGGATCATAATTCAAATACAAGACGACACCTACTTTAAGGAATCATTGTCCAGTATTTCATCGATCTCATCTACAATTGGAGTATCGAGTAGCTCACCTAAGGACTTTGCAGCAAGAGCAACCTTGTGTGCATCTTCAATTTTGGCGGGATTACAATTTTCAAGAAGCCTTTGAAGAGTAGTATTTACCTCCCCAATAGATATGCACAGTTCACTAATACGATGACGAACAATTTCAACCCTTTCGATTTGCTGCTTGATTTGAGCCCTAGCCACCTTAATTTCAGCCTTTTTTAATTCAACTTCTGTCTCCAATTTAGTCGCATTGGACTCCTCACTTATACCCGTCACAAGGGTAGCTGGTCCTAATACAAGGCCTGCCAGAGTTAGTGCACCAACCGCCATTCCTCCTCCGCCTGCTGCTATAGAACCGCCGCCTAGCGACGCTAATGTGGCGTTTTTTGCTGCTGCACCACTTAATGCGCTGATTGCTGTTCCAGTTGACGCTGAACCAAACGTACCAACAGCACTGTATACACCCACAGCTGTACCTGCTCCTGCAGTAACACTTTTTGTCACACCACGGAGCACTTCGGCAACATCCATGGTAGGACCTTCCCATTTTTTCAGAACATCATTGGTGACCTTGAACTTATAATCCAAGTTGCGTTCTTTTAGCTTAGCTTTTTTGAGGAAATCGACCGCCTGTTTCATTGTCGTAAGAGATTCCTGTCCAAGCTGAACGAGAAATTCAAGATCCCTTTCTGCTTTCATCATCCGATTATCGTGGCGTTGCACATCAGACTCGTATCTATCACGGTAACGAGTGTAAATGTTTATGGATGTTTTCTTTCTCCCTCTGCCATCCAGCTTAAGTACAATTCCCGCAACTCCAGCAATGGCTGCACCGACAAGCAAGAGCGGAACTGGCATCTATACTCTCCGATATCGAAGTTCTAAATGACTGGCTACGTCGGTTTATTAGATTAGGTATTGGACTAACCGAACGGGCGAGTTCCACATCGGTTGTGCTAGTTACCATGAAGTGACAATTGTTATACTTCCTGCGGCAGTAAGTCAAGGAGGGGTTTGACGTAAATCGGTAGATAATCATCGATAAACCGGTAAACGAAAGAAGAGACCACGCATGGCGAATACATACGAACTCGCCGACTGGCTGTACCGCCTACCCGACCTGCCTCGCGCGCCGCTGGTTCAACTACCCACGCCGATTCATCCACTCGCGAATCTCGGCCCGCACCTGGGCGGACCGGAGCTCTGGATCAAGCGCGACGACCTGACCGGGCTGGCGGGGGGCGGAAACAAGTCGCGTAAATTGGAGTTCCTGGTGGGCGACGCCCTGCGGTCGGGCGCCGATACCCTGGTCACGGTCGGGGCCATTC
>JAPPDN010000977.1 GCA_028824575.1 Candidatus Poribacteria bacterium
TCTCGCCAGCAATAAACCGTTCCCGTAACCCTCTGAACGCCCAATCATTCTCCATAAACTCAGCAAAAGTTTGAGGTTTGGTGAAATCCGTAAGAGCATCAACCCCAGTCGGCAAAACCATTCCACCAGGCCGGACAGGAACATCTATAACATCAAGACCCTTAGTAGAAGTCAAATACTGCCAGATACCAAACTCCAACGCAGACGAAACCTCATCATCCGACACCTCCTCACCCAACCGCCTCAAAGACGGATCAGGCTGCTCCGTCCAAAACGAAGGAGGAAGATCAACTTCATCCACCTCATCCACCTGGCGGCGAACCGTATAAACCGGCTTAACATCAAACCCCAACTGATCCGCCATATCCCGAGCCAACCGCTCCCCAGCCGTAATCTCAACCCCCAAATCCGGCTTACGAACCGGAACACCCAGTCCCTCATAAAACTCCTCAACCTGCTGACGCACAGTACGTAACCTCAACAAAAAATCATCCAGTTGGGCGTCCGTCAAACCATCAGCACCATAAATAATCTTCGCGTACTCCTTAGCAAACTGCATCCCATCTTCCGACTCCAGTTTTAGGAGGAAAGGTTCAATATCTGTGAAAGACACCTCCACCATCTCATCATCCACGGCCTTCATAAACTGTCGCCACAAATCTGTTGTATCATCTGCGAGCGTCCGCCTCAATGACTCAGATATTTGAGCTAATTCTGCGGCATTCAACTCTCGCGCTGCGCCGCCCAAACGTATCTCTTCAGCCAACATTTCTAACGCCCCTGCGACTTCACTACGCGTTGGTCCAGCCACAAATGATTCAGTATGTTTTTCTAATTCTTTAATAGCCGCCCTAGCTGAAGCCTGTATACCCTGGACCTGCTCAAACCCCATCGTTGTATCAGTATAATGCCGTGCATCTCCCAAAGCCTCCTCAAACTGCTCCCGCGTCATCCGAAGAGTTATTTTCCGCTTTGTAGTTTTAACAATCTCCCCAATATCCAAATCCCGTTCCAACGCATCCTCAACCCACCTAGGAGCGAGAGCGACCTCTATAATTGAAGGCTCCACCACCTCATCAACAATCGGAACCATTTCCAACAACTGATCCGCAAGCTCCCCCCGAGTAGTCGCCCCACCCACCATCTCTGTCAATTCATCAAATATTGCCAACCGCAACCTATCAATATCATCACGCCCGATACCTTCCGCGTACTCCCGAATACTCGTCCCCGTAAACCCAGAACCCCCCAGCCGAATAGAATCAAGGCTATCCAACACCAGATCACCTGTGGCCGAGTTCTTTTTAATAATGTTCAACCCACGATTCTGATTTTCTACCAACCAGTTAAAGATCAGCGCCTCCTGCATCTGCACCAAATCCGAATGATCCATATCCGAAAACTTAACCACCCCTGGAACATCATCCACTATCGGAAGAAAATCAGCCAAATTGTCATCAGCCTTTTTCACAAATACAGGAACAACCCGATCTTTGCCAAATAACTTATCCACCCTCTTTTTTATAATTCCCGAATCAGGCTGTTTGAAACCCACACTTTTAGCAAAATCATGCACCAATTTCTGCGCCTTCGGGAACCGTTCATCCAGAAGAGCTATCCCGACATAAATATCATCCGACCTGTCCTGAACTCGAAAAACTACCGGGCGTCCAAACAGGGTGAACAGCTCTCTCTGAAATAGGAAGCTGTCGGCCGGATCAGCGACATCCAACCCAAATCGAACCCCCAAACCCTCCTTAGTGAATGTCTCCGCAACGTCAACAGCCTCCTCAACAACATCAATTTGAGGAGTCACAGCAGGGACAACTGACTGGCCCTCCTGAGCAGGCAACCTCAATCCAACCTCATCAACTTCCTCAACAACCTCATCCACCCGCTTCCAAGGAGGAACCCATACCCTGACCTCAGTACCAAGATTCGCGGCGCGCGCTTCCTCGATATCCTTAACCAAACGTTCAAACTCTTCAAGAACTTTTTCTTTCTTAGCCTTAAAAATATTCATTACATCCACAGGG
>JAPPDN010000957.1 GCA_028824575.1 Candidatus Poribacteria bacterium
GGAGCGAGTCGGCCTCGGATTGATGCCCCTTGCCGAAGGCGTTCGCCTCCAGCGCATTGGCATTGGCTCCACCCAAAATTTGAACCTGTGGACCTCAGGCGGTCTGCTCACCAGTTCCAACGGTGGAAAAACCTGGGCCTCTGTCGGCCAATCCACAGAACCCGGACGCGACCTCTACACGATCATACACCAGATTCACACGGGTTATTTCTTCGCCGATTGGTTTGTCTATCTCTACGACATCGCCGCCTGGGGCCTGATCGGCCTGTCTATCTCCGGGCTGATCATCTGGTGGCGCACCAGAAAGCGCCGCATAAGTCGCATATAAAAAAAGGGCGATCGGTTCTGACTTGGCGGTCCATCACCGATCACCCACACGCACGCGACAGAGAGATCAAACCCTCTGCCCTTGCAAAACACAATATAACAGCACGCCTTTTCAGCGTCAATATTCACACAGGGGAGGTTTATGAACCGACTTTTTTTACGTCATTGTAGTGTTTTACAAACCAAAATGCCACCGGTTATCGCCCGTCAAAGCAGAAAACCGATGGCAGAGAGCCACACCTCAAAGGAGGCGCAGCATGTTTTAAACATAAAATTTATGCACCATAGATGCAAAAAGAAAATGGAGTTGTACAGATTTTTAAAATTCTCAACCCCAATATCTCATCAATGCGGAGAATCAATATGTCAAATTTTTATCGGTTACTATTGCTCGTTGTTTTCGCGATCTATTCAACACCGGTCCTCGCACAAACAAATACTATTCGCGGACAAGTTTTAGATCAAAAAAATAAGCCACTTCCCGGTGCGAGCATTGTGCTCAAAAACACGCGCCTGGGTGCTATGGCAGACAACCAGGGGTACTTTGTGATTCCCAATGTGCCGCACGGAGACCATGTCCTGATCGCGAGTTATCTCGGTTATAAAACCATTGAACAAACCATATCTGTCACCCCAAAGCAAGTCCCCAAAATCGCAATCACCCTCATTGAAGACACGCCATACATCCTCAATGAAATCACAGTTGTCGAAGAAGGGTATGCCTCAGACCGCACCACTGCAACGCGCACCAACACCGCTTTGCGCGACTTGCCCCAGTCCGTCCAAATCATCAATGGCGATCTCGTCGAAGACCAGGGGCTGACCTATCTCACTGACGTGCTGCAAAACGTCAGTGGTGTCAATCCCTTCAGCGAATACCTCGACTTTAACATGCGCGGCTTTCGCACCACAGGAGACGGCGCGGTCAAGCAAAACGGTCTCAATCAGGTACACGGCTTCTTCAACCGAATGCGCTTAGACGACGTAGAACGCGTCGAAGTGGTCAAAGGTCCTGCTGGCGCACTCTATGGGCAATCGCGACCCGGTGGATTTATTAACGTCATTACCAAACAACCAAGTGCGCGACAAAAAAACGAACTCAAGCTTACGCTCGGATCCTATTCAAAATCTCAGGCAAACTTCTCTTCAACAGGACCCGTACCCGTAACCCCTGGTTTTGGTAAACTGCTCTACAAAATCAACGTCAACCATGCCAATGATGATGGATACCGCCAACACGAACAATTCATTTACTCGTCCTTCAACGGCGGTTTCATATGGCTGCCTACAGACCGCACATCTATTTCAATAAACGGCGAATGGTTTGACGAACTCAATAAAGGCCATCGCAATAGAGGCGTCCCCTTTTTCAACCACGAACTCGTCGAGCTTCCACTTAGCTACACCGTCAACGAACCCGATGATTTTATCAGCATTGAAGCCTATGTCTATCGCCTCCGCGCAGACCATCGCTTTTCAGACCACCTCAAATTTGACGTTTCGGCCAGTTACCTGACCAACCAACGGCGGCAAGAATATCACGAACCCCGCGGCCTGCTCGCCGACGGCGAAACCATGCTGCGCGAATTCCGAGATCAGTATCGCGAAAAACAGCAGCGAGCCGTCAACGCAAACCTGATCTACGATATCAACGCCGCATCAATCAACCACACGGTAATCTCGGGCGTGGAATACACCCTCACAGAAGG
>JAPPDN010000898.1 GCA_028824575.1 Candidatus Poribacteria bacterium
GATCAAGAATGTTCAAGGCATGCATCCTACATCAATATTTTTAAGATCTTGCGCGGTTAAAAACTTTGCAGACATACAGTGCGAAGCCTCGATTAAGATTCAACTTTCCTACTAACGACGAGTGGTAACGTGCTGTCACGGTCGCGCCACGCATGAATCTTCCCTTCGGCGATAACCCAGAAGTTAAATCCAATCCCTAACACGCCGATTACAATATTGGGTAGCCACATAGCAAAGGCTGGCGACAAGGTACCATTTATGCCTGTATTCTGACCAATCTGGAGCAGCAAATAGTACAGCACAATTACTACTAAGCCAAGCCCAAAACCGAGCATTCTACCGCCCTTTTTCACCATCAATCCGAGCGGAATACCTATTACACCGAGTACGAGGCATGCAAAAGGGATAGAGAATTTCTTGTGGTATTCAACCTCAGCAGAACGAATTTTCCGGAGGAGATAGTCCGGGTTTTTACTGTTTGGAAGAGTGGATTTCAATGTCCCGATGAACGCGCTGAGTTGCGAAATGTGCATTGAACGCGGGTTCTGGTTCTGAAACGCACTCCGTTCAAGATCTTCGGTCAACTGGAGCGCGAGTTGTTGTTGTTGAAATTTTGTTACACGGAACTCGTCTAAATTGCTGGTTGCGGGTTCATAAGTGAGTCCATCGTAAAGCGTGAGCATCGCCCTACCGTTTTCAAAACCGAGACTGGCTTCTTGTGCGTCGCTGAACCGCGGGCGCCCACTCCAGATATTATCCCAGATTCTGACGTTCAGCATGCGTCCACTTTTTTTATCTGTAGATTCGTACATCCAGAGTTTACCTTCATTCTCTAACTCTTTCATGACGGTGGCTTCCTCTAAAACGAACGCGGGTTTGTGCCTGCGAATATCACGTTGGAGAGAAGCATAAGCAAGGTTTGCCCGTGGTAGCGCGTAGTCTATCAACACAAGATCACCAACGCTCAGCACCACTGCGATCCCTAAAAGCGGCAACATGAGCTGATGAAAAGCGATGCCGTGTGCCTTCATTGCGATAATCTCATTATCAGTAGAGAGCCTTCCAAGTGCCAGCAAAATAGCCACTAAAGCTGCCATCGGAATGGATAACACCACCGTCGCTGGCATCACATAGATGAGCAGCTCGAGAAGGTACAGCGGACTGACCCCTTTCTGCACAAACAATTTCGTCAACCGGAACAGGTCATTGAAGATGAGCATGAGGGTGAAACAGATGAGTGCTATTATGAAAGGTGGAAAAAATTCTTTGAGTATATACCGTGCTAATATTCTCATATTTCTCGTGTAGCCGTAAAGTTTTGCTGTAAGATACCTCAACAATTTTATCGGTTTTATTATGAACTTGGCGCGTATTCCTATTTCTATTAGTTGGTTTATGCCGAAAAAATCTTCACTGCTTTATTAGTGGATTTGTGGCGAAAAAACCTTTATTTTTTTTAACACGAGGGTTATCAGTTAGATCCCGTCTAACGGTTTCCCGCAAACTAACAAACTTGCGGTAAAAAAGATCAATGCGTAATGAACTGTCCTCATTTAATTTGAAATTACGTTCCAGAGATGTTATTATATCACTATGACACTTATGTTAGAATCAATTCAACTTACATCTGACGATCTCAAAGATGAAGCGGCACGTCATGCCTCTGCGCAAGAGCTCTACTCTCCAACCGCCCCGAAGCCGCCTGTTGCGCAATTCGGTTGGCGCGACAGATGGTGGTTGAACCGCTCGGCGGCGCAGCAAGTCGCTATTAATTACTGGTTCTTTGAATCGCATGACGAAGCACGCACAGCGGCTGATGAAGGTAGACTCCGACTCGCAGCACAAACCGTGTCGAAATTTGGCGGATATGAATCAATCTATCAACCGCCACCGAATGACGAACACGGACTGGGTGATGTGGTATGGCAAGCTGGTGCGAATTTCTTGTTCGTTCAACAGACCGTCGTTGTGCTGGTACCGGAAATTGGAGGGCGAGTTTCCGAAGAAACGACCCTCCGCATTGCCCAAATGATCC
>JAPPDN010000161.1 GCA_028824575.1 Candidatus Poribacteria bacterium
ATGAGATAGTCGCCTTTTGGAAATTGCAGCGTTCCATCTCCTTTTGCCAGCGCGTCTTCAATTGCTTTCGTATCGTCGGTGATGCCGTCCCCTCTGGCTCCGAAATCTCGCACATTGCTCATGGCTTTCTACCTTTCTGATGTTTGGCGATTTGCAGTATCAGGCATCATATATAGAGAATTGTGCTCTGTCAAGCAGGGCAGTTTCGCGGGACTGGGCGTTTTTCAGTTGCTTCTGGCGAGGCCCGGTGATAGTTTGGAAGTCAATTAACACACAAGCAGTTCAATTTTTTAGGAGGTCACACTGTGAATCCTCTCACTTCGTTTGAAGACTCGCACCACGAACAGTTTATGGCTGAAGGGTACCTGCGCCTGGGGCATCTTCTATCGCCTGGGGAACTGGCTGCACTGCAGCAGCGCATTGACGATATTATGCTGGGTCGCGTCCGCTACAAGAATATGCGCTTTCAACTCAATCCCAAAACACCAGATGTCAGAATGGATCGCACCCTGGGGAATCAGGAGCAGACGCTCCATTATCGACGTATCGATGATTTGGAACAGGATCCCCTTTTTCTCACCTATATGCAGCATCCTTTTATCCGCCAGATTACCCGTCGCTATATCGGCGAAAATGTTTCGGTTTTTCGCTCTATGTTTATGAACAAACCCGCGGAGAGCGGCACGATTTTGCCCTGGCATCAGGATATCGGCGTGGGTTGGGGGATCGATACCAATCCGATTATCACGGTGTGGACGGGGCTGGACGCTGCCACTGTTGATAGTGGCTGTATGCAGATTGTGCCGGGTAGCAATAATCTGGGTATTCTCAATGAGCGGCACTATACTTCTGAAGAGGATCAGGCCAGGTACGCCGGGCCAGAGGATGTGATTGATCTGGAGACAGAAGCTGGGGAGGCTGTTTTACTGCACAATTTTTTGCTCCACCGCTCGGCTCTCAATTCGACGCCGTCGCCCCGGAGGGCTTTTAGCGCGACTTACATGGATGCGCGAACGCGTTCTTTGAAGACTGGTCTGACTTTTCCTCGTCTCTTTGGGAAGGGAGCACTTGATCCTGCGACTGTGTCGGGAAAAGCGTCCGATCAAGTGCAGGTTTTTCATGGGTGAGGTTGCTGCTAATGACTCAAAAAAGCCGACGTTTACAAAAAGGTGCTTGTGTAAATATGGTGAAACCACTATAATTTAGATATGACCAGTGAGATGCTTAAGCCCGTCGAATGGGTCGGATCGAGTAAAGGGGACTTAAAGAAGTTTCCTGCTGCCGTGCAGGATCGGGTTGGCTTTGCCCTGTATCAGGCCCAGATCGGACTTAGGCACCGCGATACTAAACCGTTCAAGGGGTTGGGCCCCCGTGTTTTAGAGGTCGTTTCCCGTCAAGATGGCGATACCTACCGAGCGGTTTATACAGTCCGATTCAAGTTGGCGGTCTATGTCTTGCATGCCTTCCAGAAGAAAGCCAAGCGAGGTATTGAGACACCAAAACAGGAGATTGATCTGATCAAACGTAGGCTAAGGACAGCGGAACAACATTACAAGGACTTCTATAGCGAAGGGTAGAGCAATGAAGACAAAAGAGATCAAAATCGAACGTAGCAGTGGTAACGTGTTCGCGGACTTGGGGCGGCCTGATGCTGAGGCTCACTTGTTAAAGGCACAACTCGTCACTCGCATTGACAAGATCATTCGTCAGCGAGGACTCAAGCAGGTCGAGGCAGCGAAATTGCTCGGTCTGTCCCAACCTGATGTTTCGCGCCTCCTGAGAGGGGACTTTCGTGAGTATTCCATGGAGCGTCTCTTGCGTCTGTTGACAGCACTTGGGCGTGACGTAGAAATCGTTATTCGGGAACCGGTATCTCATCGGCAGGGAAGGCTTCATGTACAAATAGATCATGATCGTACTTCTGATCGCTTGGTCTATAAGTAGGACACAGCGAGCGTTGCGATCCGTCGAGAGGTACCGGGAGTCGGTGGAGGCGTTGTAATAGATAGAAAAGTCTATCATGGCAGTTGGA
>JAPPDN010000112.1 GCA_028824575.1 Candidatus Poribacteria bacterium
GGAAGAAAGGAAAAGGGGGAATCCCCAATGAGACTAATTATCCCCACAGTTCCCTGAATCCGCGCAGCAATGCCAATATTTCCGGAAGCGTGTTTTTCGAGAGGGAATACATCAACTTCAATGGTGTAATTGCGCCATTTTTCATCACCTGTCGTCAGCAGTTGCGGCAGCCCGAGATGACGCATTGCCCCGTGAAGTTCACCATCAATAACCTGCCAAGTTTCGGGATTAATCCTAAAATCTAACATGATAATTTCCTGCCACTCATCCAAATCCCCACCATTGAATGTCTCCACAAATGTCCCCGCAGAGACAGATAAGAGAAAAAGAAAAATGCCTCCTACAACAAGTACTATTTTCATCAGACTTCCCCTAACTTCTGGTAATACCTCTCCCGGTATTTCTCATAACTGTTCTAAACCTAACCCAAGTTGCCACTTGTAAATCCATGGGATTTCCTATATAGTGTTTTTACGAAAAAATAAAAGGAGCACCCCATGGACCTAACTATTGTAGCACTTTATACGATTTCTGACGATCTTTTAATCTCAATCGGACATAAACAACATCCGCAAGCAAAGATGTCGGATGCTGAAGTCATGACCGCAGCACTTGTCGCTGCAAGATATTTTCGAGGCAATCAACAAACCGCATGTGCCGTCTTGAAAACGCTCGGATACATCCCAAATATGTTGGGACACTCAAGATTCAATCGACGGCTGCATCGGATACCTGAACTCTTCCAAGTGCTTTTTGAATACCTCGCAGCAGGTGCGAAAGCGAAGAACCCTAATGGTATCTATGTCATTGATTCCTTTCCAATACCTGTCTGCGACAATATTCGGATTTCACGTTCACGTCTGTATCAAGGCGAAGTATGGCGTGGAAAGATCGCCAGTAAGCATCGCTACTTTTATGGTATCAAGGGAAACCTCATGGTCACTGAAACTGGTGAAATCGTTGAAGTTTTCTTCACACCGGGGCGTTGGAACGATGTTCAAGGGTTGCGGTCTTATCGTTTTGATCTCCCTGAAGGTTCAAGCGTGTATGCGGATAAAGCATACTGTAGTTATGGTGTTGAAGATGCCTTACAAGAAGCAGGCATTTTCCTGAAACCTCTGCGAAAGAAGAACTCGAAACGTCAATATCCGCCGTGGGAAGTTTACCTTCAACAGTTGACGCGAAAGCGTGTTGAAGTGTCAATCAGTCTCATTGAACAACTTCTACCGAAGTCGATTCATGCGGTGTCAGCACGGGGTTTTGAGTTGAAAGTACTTTTGTTTGTCATCGCAACGAGTATCAAGCAGCTATTTGGATAAAGGTAGCAACTTGGGTTATATTACACACTGAAAGTCTATATCGAATTTTCCGCTCAAACCTAAAAACTTGCCTTTCGATTATTTATGTGGTATTCTATGCAAGACAGGAGGGAGCAGCCGATGCCTGCCAAAGATATTTATCATGACACTGTGAAGAACGCATTAATAAAGGACGGTTGGACAATCATACATGATCCACTCCGTTTGCGGTGGGGCAATAATCTTTTGTATGTAGATTTGGGAGCAGAGAGACTTTTGACAGCTGAAAAAGAAAATCAAAAAATCGCAGTTGAAGTCAAAAGTTTCGCGAGTCCCTCTAATATGGCAGATCTCGAAAACGCACTGGGTCAATATATATTATATCAGAATATTATTGAGGAAATTGAACCCGATCGGACCTTATATCTCGCTGTTCACGAGGAGATTTTTCGACCGTTTTTGAGGAGTCTCTGGGGCAGATGCTCGTCCGCAAAAATCACATCAATCTGCTTATCTTTAGCAGAACCGAGGAGGTAATTGTGAAATGGAACGCATAGAAAAGTATCGGGAAATTATAATGCGTGTGTTGCATGAGTGGACAGAAGTCCCGCCCGCTTACGGTGAGATGATAGATGAAATCATTGTTGACCGGGAAGCAGATCGTTATCTGTGGATGACGCGCGGCTATCAACAGAAACATAAACGCATTCATGCCTGTATTGTCCGAATTGAT
>JAPPDN010000064.1 GCA_028824575.1 Candidatus Poribacteria bacterium
CCCCATGGGTGGATGGAAAATTCGGTAAAGCACTCGACTTTGATGGAAAAGCCGGCTGTGTCAAGACTGAAGAGAAACTTCTTGAGGCTCTCGAAGAATTCACTATTCTTGCATGGATACAAAGCACGGACGATCCACCCGCTCGGACTGGACTCGTTGGGCAGAACAATGCACCTGAGTTTGGCTTTATTACGACGAATGAACTTAGTCTCTGGACCCCTGCAGCGGGTTTAACGAATAATCCTTGGAAACACAAACACGGTGATGGTGAATGGCACCATGTCGGGTGTGTCGCCACGACAGATTACGTCCATACCTATATTGATGGCGAATACGCTGAGCAGAAAGGCAAATGGGCAAACCATGGCGCAGCTAACTTTAACGTCAATATTGGTGGTTGTGGGGTCTGGGATGCAGGTGGCAACTTTTTCCCAGGTCTAATGGACGAAGTTATGATTTTCCACTCGGCACTGGAACAGGAAGATATTCAGGAGCTGATGGACAAAGGCTATCAAAATTATTTGGCTGTTGACCCCGCAGGTAAACTCGGTACAACCTGGGGACAAATTAAAGCTACGCATCATATCAGGCAATAGCCTCTCCTTGTTTCCACACTCGTAGATGTACTGGGTTATCGTAAATTTCATAGTGCGTCTACGAGTAACCTACCCGCTGATCTCGCTACGCCTCACACATACCGACACCCCTACTTTAATTCATGCAGTTCCCTGAGTTTGTCTAACACAGCCTTATTCCCCGGTTCCAATTCTAAAACCCGTTCAAAGGCACCAATCGCCTCCGGAATATTTCCAAGTTCCTGATAAGCAACGCCTAATGCCCCGTATGCGCGAACGTGCGTCGCCTCAATTGCGATAACCTTTTTAAACAGTGAGATGGCTTCGAGATAATCCTTCTTTGTCAGAAAAATTAAGCCGAGTCTGTAAGAGGCTTGGACATCCGTTGCGTCATGGGCGATGACCTGTTTATAGTGTGGCTCGGCTGCTGTATAACGTTGTTTTTTCCAATAGGCACCGGCAAGCGCGCGATGCGCCGATAGTTGAGATGGCACGAGTTCAAGTGCTGCCTGATAGTGCAGAATTGCCTCTCCAAGCTGTCCTGTGTTCTCATACACTGTCGCAAGGTTCGCGTGTACATTTGAGAAAAAAGTGGCGTAATCTGAAGGGTTCAACTGTCCGTGAGATTCGCTATCTGTTTTATTTTTTTTAGACTGAAGTGCCATTCGGCAGGCACGGATCGCTGCAGCCGTCTGTCCGGTTTCATAATAGATCTGTCCTATATAGTTATGCGCCTGCGCTTTCAAGTAGGCTCTCTCGTCTGTCCTTCTCTGCTTCTGAACCTCTATATCCTTGTCGAGTAGCAACAGGAGGTGTTCTAATACTGCCAAGGCTTCGCGGTGCTGTGCTGTGTAGAGGAGTGAAACGCCATAATCGAACCAGACCTTTATATCTTTCTGTTCGTCTGAGATAAGCGTCTCAAATTCAGCGACAGCACTTGTATAATCGCCTTCTGACATATAACGTCTACCGCGTTCGGCGTACAACGATGCAGTGACACCCGCCTGCAGCACATCCCACCACAGCGGGTCCGATAACTCGCCATATTGACTCGGATGGCGTGCTGCTTGTGCGTGTCGTTTTGCCGCTTGCTTATCCCCTAATGCTGTAACAATCTGTGCCATCAATGCGTGCGCTTCACTTTGCCTCGGATTCAGGTGCAGTGCGTTCTCTAAATGTCTTTTGGCAAGTTTCACTTGTTGTCTTGCAAGTGCAATTTCGCCGAGCCAGAGTTCAGAAAACGGGTTGTTCGGTTGAAAGTGTTTCGCGCGTTCCAAGTGATGTCTCGCATCTTCAAGCTTCCCTAAAATTCGGAGTGCAGAAGCAAGATAGAGATGTCCAGGCGCGTATTCCGGGTTCAACACAAGTGCTCGCGTGAGATGTTCGACTGCTTCCTCCGGTTGACGCTCCTTCGTCAAACGTCCCAAAAAGTAGAACCACCTGAATTCCTTAG
>JAPPDN010000910.1:0-270 GCA_028824575.1 Candidatus Poribacteria bacterium
GAGAAACTATGTCATTAGAGATACCACAACTACTGGATGCGCGTAACTCGGTTACTGCGATTCCTATCGTCCCTTTCAAAGCGGACAAGATTGATTGGACAGGACATGCCAAAAATATCGACTATTTGATGCGCAACAACTACTTGGATGAGGGACGGCAGCGCGTCATCGCGATCGCCGGAACAAGCCTGATTCACCACATCAGTGAGACCGAGCAGCTGCGCCTCATTGACAAAACCGGCCAGCAAATCGGCGACGACGGTATCCTCA
>JAPPDN010000910.1:280-2025 GCA_028824575.1 Candidatus Poribacteria bacterium
CTCATATCCGGTATTGTTCCCAACCCCATCCGCCAAGCCGGTCAACTCATTGAAGCACAGACGGAACTCAGTAGACCCCCAGATGCGTACCTGCTCATGCCGCTGACCGGGATCTCGAATCCAGAAGGTGTCTACCAACAATACATGGAATTCGGGGAGAAATACGGCACTGCTTGTGGCGCGCGGTTTCTCTACTACTTCCGTCAGAAGCGCGATCTCTCCGCAGTCATCCGTCTCTTAAACGACTCACCCCATTTCATTGGTGTGAAGATCGGCACCGGAGAAGAAGATGTTGAGCCACTCGTTGAAGGTGTCGGTGATAGCGGGATTGTGATGTGGGGTATCGGGGACAGGTGCACGCGACCTGCAGAACTCGGCACAAAAGGGCATACCTCCGGTATAGCCGTCGCGTTCGCGCGTGCCTCAGACGAAATTAATAACGCACAACGCCGTGGCGACTCTGATACTTCCGCACGGATTGAAGCAGACATCGCACCCCTTGAGGAGATCCGTTTCATGAACGAGCGCGTCTATAACTATTCTGCTGTCGTTGAGGCGATGATCTTAAGCGGTTTCGACGATATTGCTGCGGGCACCGGTGGTCCCTTTAATCCACGTGTCCCAGCAGAAATCCAAGCACAACTCCGCGGGATAACACAAGACTTGAAGCGTTACCATTAAGGTTAAGTGCTGTGTTCCGTTTGACAATCGGAATCGAAAATCGCTAATTTGACAGCAGAGCCATTCAGTTTTCGGTTTTTTCGGGCATTTTCGCGAAGGGATCGCGAGCACAGCTCGCTCCTACCGGGAAGAGAGGTGTACGAAAAATCGGAGTTATGTGACAATTGAATGGCTCTGATTTGACAGAAGCGTCACCTCATGATACAATATTCAGCGATAAGACCAAAACTCTATGTTGAAACAACAGTCATAAGTTACTTGGTTGCGCGCCCAAGTAGTGATGCATCATTAGTTTATCGGCAACAAATTACGCGGCAATTATGGGAAGAATATGCCAACGCTTATGAGTTTGTCGTTTCAGATATAGTTATTAGTGAGATACTGAGAGGCGATGCGGCAGCAGCACAACGCCGGTTTGATGTAGTAGCCAACTTAACGATATTAGATCTCTCACCGGATGTAGATAAACTTACACAAGATTTGATAGATGCTGGAGCCGTGCCACACCAAGCACGCTCGGATGCCCAACATATAGCTTTTGCAGCAGTTAATAGTATTGACTACCTTGTCTCTTGGAACTATAAGCATATTGTAAAAGAAATAAAGAGGCAGCTCATCAATGAGGTGTGTCACGCAGCAGGGTTTCAATCACCAACTATTTGCACGCCAATAGAAATTATTGAGGAGGCTCAAATGAGAGAGAAAGTTGATACGTATACAGATGCCGTACTTGAGGAATGCTATCGGATGAAAGAGGAATTTAATGCGCAATTTAACTCCGTGAAGGAGCTTTCCGATTATTTGAAAGCAGAAAATAAAAAACGCAAAGCACTTGGATGGAAATATGTTTCGGTGGCGCGGCCACACGATAGCTGCCACAAGAAGAACTGAATAACCTTGGAAAACCACTTAAGATGTAATCTCATGTAAATTCGGTTTGTCCTTTGCTAATCTCAGGTTCCATTAGATTTTACTATGTCTTTTGATTCTTTAGCACTCCGTATTGTTACGCAAGAACTCCGCGAAACCCTTTTAGGCAGCACAATTCGGCACATTGAACAAGC
>JAPPDN010000587.1 GCA_028824575.1 Candidatus Poribacteria bacterium
TCATTGGGGCGGTCACCGTCATTGCGGTTGTTGTTAATTCAAACGTATCATCGACAACGACGTGTCCGCCGCCACCATCAAAATCAACGGCACCGTTCACCCAACCGTCGTCAGACCATTTCGCGCCTTTTTCCAAGTTGGCATCGTTTCCATTGCCGGATTCGTCGTTTCCATTGCCATCCAGGGGCCAATAGCCAACAAGCCCTTCCGTAAGATCCGCTGCAAACGCGACTGTAGACCAAAGGCTCACGGCAACGGCTAAAAATATAATAACACTCAATCTGTATATCACTTCTGCCTCCTTATGTTACATCCTGCTCTTTCAGCGGCAGGCATTAGAACGCTGTTTTTGATAGAGAAAAACAGCCAAAGATGCTATACTTTAAAACACGCACAATCCGAAAAGATAACATCACCTTCACAAGCCCTTATCATACAGTAAAAAGTGGTTTCATGCAAGAAAAATCGTCAGCTCACGTTAGTATGAGACATCATTGACGAACATCTAAGGATATTTGAATGATGGACTCCGAAAGTCATCCGATTATCGTGCTCGGTGCTGAGCGCAGTGGGACATCTGTCGTTGCTGAGATGGTGTATAGGTGGGGTGCTTATGCGGGTCCTCCCGAAAAGTTACATAAGGCTGATACACATGCTCCCAGAGGATATTGGGAGTTTCTGCCCTTATGGGATCTACTTGCTGAGTTAGGAGATTTTGACGCTGGCGCGACTTGGTGGGATAACGATTTCCAACAACAAATAGAAAAAAAAGCTGCTGATTCTGCGTTTAGAACGAAAGCCACTGAACTGATGACTGAAATGTACAAAGGAGATCCTTGGTTTTGGAAAGATCCAGCACTCAGCCATTTTTTGCCGTTTTGGAGACGGATATGGACCGATGCGATCTACATAATCACGGTTCGCAATCCTCTCGACACAGCAGTATCGTGGCAGAAATTTATTATGCCAGCGAATGTACCAGTCCGTATCTCCTTTGTCGCGATGAATTTGCTCCGTTGGCAGCATATAATGATGCTCATCTTGCGACACACAGAAGAGGCACAGCACAAACTCTTTCTCGGCTACGAAGATATTATGTGTAATCCACGCATGCAGGTTGAAAGGTTGGCTGGCTTTCTGAACTCAAAGTTTGGAAATCAAGGCTCATCAATTCAGGCGATGGTCGATGTCATTGAGCCTCGGTTATGGCGAAACAATTGTGGCATCCCTTTTGATCAAGTGCCTGAGGCAACAGCAGCGCAGAAAGCACTCTATACCTTTACAAGGCAAAAGATTGAAAATCCGTTAGAACCGTTTGACGTTGCAAAATATCCACTGCCACCCGGATATCTTGAGTTTTTAAACATTCAAGAGGCCTTCTTAAAAATCTGTCGCAAACTTGAACACCAATGAACACCTGCAAATACGAAATTTGTTGTCATCCGGAACGCGACGCACCGAGTGGCAGGCCCGATCTCAATTCGGTCTTGGCTCGTTTTGATATTCCCGCGTCTTTATCAATTCGGGAATGGTCGCCGAACTATTTTGACGCTATGTGTGCGCTTTCGAGTGCCGAAGGGTGGACGACTCCCGAATTGAGACCTAAGGAGACGTTGGTCGCTTGGGAGAACTCGTGGCCCACTCTTGTTGCTGTGGACACTAATGGAAAGTTAGCGGGTTTTCTAAGGGCAATCACGGACACGCAGATTACGACTTATTTATGCGAGGTGCTGGTCGCCCACGAATTCCGGCGCCTCGGATTGGGCAGACTACTTATTGATGTCTGTCAAGGGCTCGTGCCAACAACGAGGCTTGATTTGCTATCGACAGGTGAGACGGATGACTTCTATCGAGCCATCAATTGTGTTGATTTCCAAGGTTTTAGATTGCGGTCCGAATGTGTATAGTAAAATTTTGAGGATTTGCAAGAGGGCTCTTTCGTTTTCGATAGGGCACCGGATTGAGGAGTGGTGAATGTCGCGTGCACAATGCATCGTTCATAGGCAGAAAAGAATTCTAATGGT
>JAPPDN010000780.1 GCA_028824575.1 Candidatus Poribacteria bacterium
CTATATGACTGTCATTACCTTGACAACCGCTGGGCATGACGATCTGGAAATGAGCGACAACGGACGCATTTTCACAATATTGCTCCTCGTTGGCGGACTTGGCGTATTCACCTATTGTGTTACGGTCGCGACCGCATTTCTGATTGAAGGACAACTACAGAGTTTTTTCCGACAACAAAAAATGATCCGAACAGTCGATAAATTATCAAACCACTATATCATTTGCGGACTCGGCGATACCGGTGTCCATGTCCTCGACGAAATGCTGAAGGCAGCAGTAGATTTTGTCGGCATCGAAGCCGAGGAAGAACGACTCATCCATCTTACCGACACACGAAATTTTTCATATCTCCACGGTGACGCAACTGATGATGAATTACTCATCCGCGCAGGTATCGAGCGGGCAAGAGGTCTTGTCACATGTCTCAGCCGCGACCAAGATAACCTGTTTGTCGTAATTTCCGCAAGGAAACTGAACCCACACCTACGCATAGCTTCCAAAGCCGTTGAAGACAACTCCCCCGGGAAACTTATCACCGCAGGTGCAGATGAAGTCGTCTTACCCGATCATATTGGCGGACTTCGTCTTGCATCCGGCATACTCCAACCACATCTTGTCGGGTTTTTGGAAAATATCACACAAAATCAAGACGGCGCTCAGTTTACTGAATCCGTTATCCAAAAAGACTGCCCCGTAGATGGAATCTCACTCAAAGCCGCAAGCATTCGAGAACAAACTGGATTGGTTGTCATCGCAATCCGAGATAACGACGGAACGTTCCTTTATAATCCACCCGGAGATAAGAAAATGGTAGCCGGTGACGCCTTATTAGTTATAGCCAATCAGAAACAGTTACAAACATTACACAAACTTACAGGCGATTTAAATTAGCCAGAGCTATTTGGTTTTCCATTTTGCTCATTGTTGACCGCCGAAAACTGAAAACCGCTGAGTCGAAATCTGTTGACCCGTTAATTTAATTCGTGATATGATAGTGCCGAAATTCACTGGTGTAGATGGTACCTACAATACGAAAGCGTCAAACTATTCAAATTAACGCAAATCGGAAGGAAACACTTGTATGCTCGCAACAGTCCTAAGCAGTGCGTTGCTGGGAATTGATGCCTATATTGTAAAAGTTGAAGTAGATGTCGCTGGCGGACTTCCGTCCTTCAGCACCGTCGGTCTACCGGACAGTGCCATCAAGGAGAGTCGGGACCGGGTTACGGCAGCCATTAAGAACTCGGGTTTCTACTTCCCACAAACCCGAATCACGGCGAACTTAGCACCTGCGGACATCCGAAAAGCAGGCTCGGCGTTTGACCTTCCCATCGCAATCGGTGTTATGGCGGCTACCAATCAGGTAGATCCTGCGAGACTCGAAAATGCCATGATTTTGGGTGAACTCGCACTTGATGGAAACATCCGAGGCATACAAGGTGGACTCCCAATAGCCATCGCCGCAAAAGAGAACGGCATAGAAGATCTTATTTTGCCAGCTGAAAACGCTAAGGAAGCGGCAATCGTGGACGGTGTAAACGTCTATCCGATCGCGAGTCTATCAGAGGCTACCGCATTCCTCAATTCGGAGAAAGAGATAGCACCAGAACTGCACACACTCGACACTGACACACATACTGCAGATCCAGAAATGCACATCGACCTACTCGATGTGAAAGGGCAAGAACACGTTAAGCGCGCCATTGAAGTCGCTGCCGCGGGCGGACATAACCTTATTATGATTGGACCGCCCGGATCAGGAAAGACGATGATCGCGAAGCGAATTCCGTCGATTCTGCCGAGACTCTCAATGGATGAATCCTTAGAGACAACGAAGATCCAAAGTATCATCGGTATTCTGCCGAGCGATACACCTCTCGTTGTAACACGACCCTATCGCTCACCCCATCATACCATTTCAGATGCGGGCTTAATCGGCGGTGGAAATGTGCCACGTCCCGGAGAGGTGAGCCTCGCGCATAACGGTGTACTCTTTTTAGACGAACTCCC
>JAPPDN010000762.1 GCA_028824575.1 Candidatus Poribacteria bacterium
CAAAGTAGACCACGTCGTATTCTTCCCCCCAAGCTCCTCCCACCCCCCAACCAACCCCCCCCCCAACACCGTCGACACCTCCCTATTCAAGCCCATAACGAAAAACCTCCTTCCCTAACAGACTACCAGAGCCCCATAGCGGCCCCTAGACGCCCCCACAACGCGCAGAACCCGCGCAGATGGCAGAATAGTACCCCCAGCCGAAAAAACGGCGGAAATCGGGCGATCATAAAAACCCCTAAACCCACCCCCCACACTACCCCCCGTAAACAATTTCAAGCCCCTCGAAAAAATTAAAACAAGCCGAAAACACTTTGCTAATTCCCCTTCTTTTAAAAGAAACACCCCGTCCCCCCTCCGATATCGTTATTATTGTTAGGTGGGTTTTGTTGGGTTTTGGGGTTTTGTTGGGTTTCGGGTGGTCGCGGGGGAGGGGGTCGCGGGGTTCGGTTGGAGGCTGATTGAGAGTTTTGGTTTTCGGTTTGGTTTTCGCTTTGGGGCAGGGGTTGTGGTGGGGGTAGTGTTGTTTTGGTGAGGGGTTTTAAAATTGGCAGGGTTGTCGATTGAGGGAGGTTTGTGTGGCGGGTCGGAGGAGGATGGGGAGGGGGTGGGTTCGGGCTCGGAGGCTGGTTTTGGAGAGGGATGGGTACTGTTGTCAGATTCGGCTGCCGGGTTGTCTTGTTGTTGGGTCGGAGGTGGATCATGTTCGCCCGGTGGTGGAGGGCGGGGGTGAGGAGCTTTGGAATTTGCGGGCGGCTTGTCGGAGGTGTAATAGCAGGAGGCATCATGGGGGCTCGGGGCTGGGGGATCGGTCGCATAAGATTCGGCTTCGGTAGGGTGTCTCCAGCGCAGCCCCTTCTTGGGGCTAGCGCTAGGAGGCCGATATCTCGTCTTCTAGGACCACACCTACACCCCTTAAGGGGTGTGGTGTAGGTCCTGAAGACGGTTCTGTATCTTAACTGAATTTTCGCCCCGCTTATGTTTAGTTATGGTTACGGCGTTTTGGTTGTTGTCTGTAGTAAAGCGTCTGGTAGTGTCTTTGGCACCATCCCCGCGCGTGATGTTTCCGATCGCAGCCGACCACCTTACATCCCTCTCTACGCTTTTTAGGGTTTGGTTTCCAGCGGGCTTGTTGAGGCGGAGTTCCGGCGAGGTGCGCGTGTTGGGAGCACCATCCGAGACCTCCTCCAGGCTGGTCACAGTCGAGGGCTCCGCAGAGCCACTGTCCTCGGGGCTTGACGGGCCTGGGATGTCCGATCCCCCCACATCGGCATTTACATACACGCCCTTTCGCTTGCTGACAGGAGGGGGAACATAGACCGGGTTTGGTCGGTAGGTCCGGGGTAGGTGGCGGTATCCCCGCCTTGTAGAGTTCGTAGGCTTGTGCCTGGTGGCGGTCTCTTTCGGCCTGTGTGATCCGTCCAGACTGCACAGCCTTCCGCAGCTGCCTTTTGACGTCTTTGTATCGCTGGTAGTGGGGTCGGAGGGCGACGCGGCGGGCGTAGGTTTGGGGCATTACCAGGGCGCCTGGGGGCGGGTTTGTATCCGGGATGGCGGCCTCGGTGGTTGGGGATTTCCTCGATCTGTTGGTTGTCTCGGAGTGTCTGGATTAGTAGGGGGGTTGGGGGGGTGTCGGGACGCGCGTTCTGCCCTTCGGCGGTGGTTGCGGGGTGGGGGAGGTTACGCAGCGCCTGTAGCGCTTTGTCAGTCGCGGGGGTGTCGCTTTTTTGGGTATGTTGCAGGTGCCCGGTTTGGAGGTTCAGCTGCCATCGGGTGGGGTCGAGGGGGCTGGCTCTGTTTTTCGTGTTTTTCGCATAGGAGAGACCTCGATGGTCGGTGGTGACTCGGTGGGTGATGGACGCAAGCGCCGGGAGGGCGCTGGAGCCTCGGATTCGGTGTATCCAGGTGACTGTCTCGGACGGTTTCCGTTCGGCATGCGCGATAAGGATCGGCAGTTCTCGGTCGGTGATTTCGTGGAGGAGGTCGCGGATTTGGAGGGGGGTCTGCT
>JAPPDN010000939.1 GCA_028824575.1 Candidatus Poribacteria bacterium
CCACCCGATACCAAGTCCAATCACACCGCCACCAATGATGAGAATCTTCTTATTTGTCATTATTCACCTTTTCTGATAGATTGATAAATCATTTTTTTCTTTGACTGTTTTGAAAATCAATCCTTTTTAATAGGCGAATTTTGCGAAGACAGCCATTGTTCTTTAGATCAGGTTTAAAGGGCGTTTTCTCAACTCTTAAGCAGGTGAGAGCACTCCATAATGTTTTTCAAGTGTTATTATACCCAATTCTTCATCTTCAAAAAAAGCGAATTTTGGGGACACAACGATTTTTCTTTCTCGATTTAACGCACTAATTTCGTAGGTAAAGCGACTATTCTTCCAATATATTAATAAAACAATCTTTTGCTTTGACTCTTTTGGGGATTAACCCCTTTTCGTATGCGAATTTTGCAAAAGCGTCCCATTTTTCGACGGATTGCACCTGTGTTGTCGCAAACACATCAAGGGTATCCCGAAATGCCAATTCTTCTAATTCTTTACTGGCATCAGGATTTGCCTGAAAAAAGAGCTGAAGCGCAGCATCGGGTTTTTCCTTCGTAAATTTAATCGCTTCCTGGATCGCCAGCATCAGTTTTTTAGCCGTTTCTCGATGGTTTTCCAAGTAAGCGTCGTTCGTAATAATTACTAATTCATAATAGTCCGGAATACCGTATTTCTCAAGTGCGAAATAATCGGCCTCTGCCCCTTCAAGTTTCAGCAGGTTAATCTCGTAATTCCGAAAGGGTCCGATCACTGCATCAATTTGACCGCTTAGCATAGGTGCCACAATATTCGCGCCTACATTTATCAGTTCGTAGTCGTCTTCGGATAATCCGGCATTCGCCGCGATAGCGTTAAACAGAAGTACATCCAACGGTGCAACTGTGTATCCGATTTTTTTTCCTTTGAAATCTGCAGGCGTTTTAATGCCGGTCTTCTTCAGAAAACTAATCGTGTTAAGCGGATGCTCGACGAGTAAACCGATGGATTTGACCGGCAAAACTTCTTCACTGGCTCGCGCAATTGTCACGCTCTGTTGGTAACTAACGGCAAATGGATATTTCCCTGCCGCCACCAATTTGAGGGGTGCATCCGGGTCACCGCCCCAAAGTAATTCGACTTCCAACCCGTGTTTGGCGAAGAGCTTATCCTCTTGCGCAACATAAAGCGGCGCGTGGTCTATGTTGGGTGCCCAATCAAGAAGCAACGTAACCTTTTCTATTTCAGCAGCCTTCTGATGGCTGTCCGCGTTGCCGTCAATATGTCCGATTAAAAGTATACCACAACTGATAAGAAACATTAAGCAAATTGCTGTTTTCATGAGATTTTTCCTTCTTAAAGTCCCTTTGATAAGGGGCGGGGAATGCCCATAAGGCATTCATACCGTTGATTCTGATTCTTTAGGGGTTAAAAATATGGGAAATATCGTTTTTTGTGTCCAAATGTCCGATATTTGCTCAGTTTGCGTAAGCCCTACTAATTCTCTGATATGCGTGAGACACGCCTATCGAGTATCTAATGTGTTGTGCTGATGCCGCCACGGCATTACGTAACGCTCCAACAGCGTCATCAATCCAAAGAGACCTAAACCTAAAAGTGTTAAACAGAAAATAGCGGCAAATACCAATGAAACTTGGAGCTGCCCATTCGCGTACAACATCAGGTATCCGAGTCCTGCTTTGGCTCCTACCCATTCACCGATGACCGCGCCAATCGTAGAAATTGATATACCGATCTTCGCACCGGAAAAGATAAATGGCAACGCCGACGGGATGCGCACTTTCCAGAGTATCTGCCACCGAGTCGCCCGCAAAATCCGAAATAGGTTGACCGTGTCCGGATCGGTGGACTTCAAACCATCTAAGGTGTTCAGCACGATCGCGAAGAACACAATCAGTGCCGCCATAACGACTTTTGAAGCAATCCCGAAGCCAAACCACAGTACTAACAGTGGAGCAATAGCAAACACCGGCACCGTTTGTGAGCCGATGACATACGGATAAAAG
>JAPPDN010000622.1:0-1502 GCA_028824575.1 Candidatus Poribacteria bacterium
ACAAGAATAAACGCTGTCCAAAAGACCCTACCGCGAAAGAAGTTTGCGCCACTGTCCCGCGTCATTTCTAACGGCAGTTGGATAATCGGATAGGCGAGTTTCTCGCGTTCTGTCCACTGTTTGCGTAGTACAACGTTGATGCACAGCATAACAAAAACAAGCACCACAATAAAGCTGGTCCACCACAAGGTCGGACCTAACCACGCCCGTAAAATCTCTGTGTCATAAACCGTGGATTGTCCTTCGTAAAACCCCTCCAAAATTCGTTTATCTTGGACTGTTCCCCATGTCGGTATGTACCGGTGCAGCAATTCTCGCCACTCGTTTTCAGGCGTATCGAACCAGAAGACGTGTCCGATCATCGGGATAAGCACCTGTGCGTGGTCGTGTGATGCAATAGCACTCGCCATACAAAGCATCACATAGATAACAAGCAGTTCGCCGTGTGTCAATGCCCACTGTTGTTTTACGCGTCGAAGCAGCAGGTTAAAGAGCGTGATAATAAAGAGAAAAAAGACTGCATTGAAAAAGAGCGACATCGTCGTCGGAAAGAGGCCCCACCAGACCATTTCCGTATACATAATCCAATAGCAGTTAATCGGGATCAGGATAAGTGCTAATGTAACTGATTTTAGGGTGACACCGCGGGTCAGAGCCATTAAGTTCTCCTACTGTTTCCTCAATCTTCACCGGCATTGCCTATTTCATTGCCGCTTTGAGTATCTCCACAATTTCGAGGTGTCCTTGTGAGTCCGCAAGCGACAACGCCGTGTCGCCTCGCCTATTTTTTACGGTGGCATCGGCACGATTCTGAAGTAAAAGCCGAACGATATTTGCATGTCCGCGCCACGCCGCATACATCAACGCCGTTTCACCGTTACCGTTTTGCGTGTTTACTGCCGCGCCTTTTTCAAGCAATCGTTCGGTGATCTCCAGATTTCCGGTCTTGTTGATAATAAAAATCAGCGATGTATTACCGTTGGCATCCGTTACGTTCACATCTGCTCCATTTTCAATGAGAAACGTCACTACATTGATGTCCCCTTTTTCGGCTGCAATGCGTAAAGGGGACCGCCCTACAGCATCTTTTAGGTTTACATCTATGCTTGAGCCGCGAAGGGCTGCAATATTTTCTGTCCATACTGCTTTGAAAAGCCTATCCTCGGGTGTATCGGAAAATTCGGAAATGACGTGCTCCTGATTAATGGGAAGATTTTCAAAGATTTGCACAACGCCGCTCTGCCACCGCAGCTCAAGTCTATCAACAGTTGTATTTGCCCCTAAGCCAAAATAGCACCGAGCGTCGTGGGTGGACATGTAACTCGATCCTGGATTTACCTCCCGCGTCTGTGTCTGTTCACCAGCCACCATAGTGATACGCGTGCCGATACCGTCTCGATTGCTAATCACACCAACAGTTTTAACCGACACCCAATTGTTTTGCGTTTGCGTTTCCTCTCGCAATAAAGCTACGGGACCACTATTTTGTCTAACGCGTACGT
>JAPPDN010000622.1:1512-7277 GCA_028824575.1 Candidatus Poribacteria bacterium
TCGCCATCGCTATCATAATCACCGAAGAGTGTGCCTCGGCTCACCGCAAGGCGTTGAAAATAGCCGCCTGCGTTCTCTGAAATCTCTTGGAATGTGCCGTCTCCGTTATTACGGAACAGTTGATCCGGTTGGCGATACGTAAGGATATCGTGTGTGTCTTCAATGTTATCAATGATATGTCCATTCGCAATGAAAAGATCTAACCATCCATCACTATCCGCATCAAAGAGTCCCGTACCGAACCCGACATACAAATAACTCTCTTTTCCGAGATGTGCCTCATAAATTACATCCGTGAAGGTGCCATCGCCGTTGTTCCGATAGAGGGCATTAGTCTCGTAGGAGAGATTGGTGACAAAAATATCAAGCCAACTGTCCCTGTTATAGTCACCGATGGTAACGCCCATACCCGCCTGCGCTACACCGTTGAAACTGTAAGCACATCCGGCGAGGAGCGAGATTTCGCTGAATGTGCCATCGCCGTTATTATAAAAGAAATCGTTTCGGGTGTCGTCGTTTGCAACGTAAAGATCGGGCGCGCCATCGTTGTTAAAGTCCGCTGAGACGACACCTAAACCTTTCCCGTGAAACATGCCACCGACCCCACCAACACCCGCCGCTTGACTAACATCCGTAAACGTGCCGTCACCGTTGTTATGATAGAGTCTATCAGGCGCGCCTTCAAATAACGACGGATGGCAATAGGTGTGTATCCCGTCTTCTCCACAAGGCAGGTAGGTAACATCAAGGGAGTACACAAGGTAGTTGACAACAAACAGATCAAGATGCCCATCGGAGTTGTAGTCAAGAAAACAAGCACTACTGCTCCACCCTGGATCACCGACACCCGCAGAGACCGTCACATCCGTAAAGGTACCGTCGCCGTTGTTGCGGTAGAGCACATTCGCCCCGAAATTGGTTACATAAAGATCTACGTTCCCGTCGTTGTTATAATCTGCACATGTTGCTCCCTGTCCATAGTTGCCAAGATTTGCCACCCTTGCAGCCGTTGTGATGTCAGTAAAAGTACCATCACGATCGTTGCGATAGAGTGTGCTCGTCGTCTGTTTTGCCGATGGTGATTTATCCCAATAACCGCTGTTGACGAGATAGATGTCAAGAAATCCATCGTTATCTGCATCAAAGAACGCGCCGCCAGCACCGAGGGTTTCAGGCAAATGGTACGCGCCTTCGGCACCGTTGACGTGTCGGAAATTGATGCCCGCTTTTTCGGTTACATCAACGAATTGAATCGTCTCAGCACCTAACAAGGGTGATGTACATACAAGGCATATAATCAAAAGGAGTGTGTTTTTACTTTTCATACGAGGGAGTTGCATCTTTCGCGAGACGGAATCCGATGAAACTGGTACCGATCGGCGGATGCTGACCGAAGCGTACGGAACACCTCGCTATCATTTCTGGATTTAACCACGAACCGCCTTTCACAACACGCCGACTCCCAACCGTGGGTCCCTTCGGGTTTCGATCACGACTGTGGTAGTAGAAGTTTTCTGAATACCAGTCAGCCACCCATTCCCAGACATTACCTGCCATATCGTGTGCGCCGTAAGGGCTTACGCCTGTAGGGTAAGTTCCAACGGGTTTTAGGTGTGCCCCGGACTGTTTCCAAACGTTTGCATGGATGGTCGTGCCTTTAATCCGTTGCGTGAAGGTATTTCCCCAGGGCCACCGTCGAGCAGTCGTTCCGCGAGCGGCTTTTTCCCATTCTGCTTCAGTGGGCAATCGCATGCCTCGCCACGCTGCATAAGCAGTAGCAGCATCCCATGAGACACCGATGACAGGGTAATTCGGTTTTGTCTCCGCGATCTCGGGCCAAGTGCCGAACGCGCCTTCATAACTAATGGGCGTATGTTCACTATCGGTTCCACCGCTTTCAAGCCAAAACAGATAATATTCAGCGTTGGTTACCTCGGTTTTACCAATATAGTAGGCATCCAGATAGGCTTTATGCGCTGGTGCTTCATTCGGAAGGTCGTCATCACTGCCCATTATGAAAGTACCAGCAGGGACGAGGCACAGATCAGATTCAGCCAAGGCATAAGGTAAGAACCCGACAATTATGAAAAGTAGGATTAGGAATTTTGCCCAGCGATAGACAAGTGAATATGTCCTGGCGGTTGTTTTATTTCGATTTTGATGTAAGACGCTCATATTCTTTATAGGTTTTCTCGGCTTCTGCATGGGCACCAGCGAGTTCATACGCTTTAGGGAGGTTCAGATAGAAGCGTGGTTCGGAAGGTTTTAAGTGGATAGCGGTTTGGTATTGTTCGATCGCTTTCGGATACTGTTCTAACATCAAATAAGCACCACCGAGACTGTTGCGGTAAGTCGCGACGTTCGGTTTTTGCTGAATGACTTTCTGATACATCACCGCCGCTTGCCTATAGTTCTGCCGTTGAAACTGAACATAACCGAGTGCTTCATAGCCGCGTGTCTCTTGTGGTGCGAGTGTGACATAACGTTCCAAAGATAGCGTTGCCTCCTGCCATAGCTGCCGCTTTAGTTGGATTCTACCGAGTCGGTACCACGCTTCGGGATCGGTAGCGTTTTGCTGCACAAATCGCTTAAGATGCGTCAACTGCTCTTCCTCAATAGATAGAACCTCGAAACGTTGCAAACGCTTCTGCGCTACTTCTGTTTCCCCAATACGACGGTACGCGGTGCCCAAACTAAAATATGCCTTCGCGTGGAACGGCTCAATTTCAATTAGTTTTTTGAACGTATCAATAGCGGATTGCCACGCGCCTTGTTGAAGGAAGGCAGTACCGAGCGTGTAGCGCGCCGCTTGTGATGTAGGATCCAGTTTAATAGCGTGTTGAAGTTCACGAATAGCAGCATCGGTTAGATTATCGCGAAAATAGGCGATACCTAATAGGGTCCGCGTCCGCGCATGATCAACATCTATCGCGACTGCTTTCTGTAGGACTTGTGTCGCCTGCGTGGTGTCGCCTAAGTGAATGAGTAGCACATCACCGAGCTCATAATACGCCTCAATATAGTTTTCATCTGCGATTGTCGCCTGTTGAAATGCTTCAGCCGCGGCATGGATTTCCTCGGCACCTTTATAAATCAATCCCAAAATGCAGTGTGCATCGGCTATCGATCCATCAAGTTCGACCGCTTTCTCTAAAGCAGTTCGCGCTTTCTCCTGTTCTCCATGTGTGAGTGCGCGTACCCCCGCATCATACAACCGTGCTGCTTCGGGATGAAACCGTGGCGCGGCAATTGCAAGCAGCGCGTGGAGAAATATGAGAAGTATGAAAGTGTATTTGAATAGTTGCATACCATTCAAGGGTATAACCGACCCGGCAAGTCAAATTTGCTCAGGTTCAGATTCGATTTTCCGCTTCAATAACCAGCTTATGAAAAATAAAGCACCTACAGAAGGAATCACGATAGCAAGCAGCAGCCAAACACTATCAATAAAACGCCCAAAGAAAAAAACAGACCCAGACAGGATTAGAAAGCCTTTAGCCGGAAAACGCCAAGAAGTATCATTCCGCTTTAGTAGCCATTCCACTAAAGACAACACACAGTAGAAAACAAAAACGACAGCAAACAGAAACCAAAGACTATCAAAAAAACGCGCACACATGAGACCAAGTCCAAACGGGATTGCAAAGTCTTTACTTAAAAACCATTTCATAGTTCATCACCCTTTCAAATGCGGGCAGATTGCCTAAACAGATCGTTGAGGCATCAATTTGGCTCTATTTTATTATAAGATACGCGCAATGTCAAGTGGAATCTATTTTCTTTAGGGTTATTTAGTTCACCAGTAATTTATGCGCGGATCCCAATCCGTAGGTGTTTTTTACACGTTTAATTAGATTTATGCCTCGAAATTTGCTATAATTTCATAATAGGTCGTTTATTTGTAAAGAGATTATCTCACACCGTAGAACCCTCAACTTCTTAAAGGAAAAAATGATGGATGGTAAACACCTACCCTGGCACCTGCCTTTGACAGATTGGTGTATCGGAGCAATAGTTTTATTCGCAACTACTGGCACTGTCATCCTGTGCCGATTCTTGTTGAGGAAGTGGCAATCATGGCGGATTCAACGGTTCCTCAACCAACGGACAGCCCTCGCATCTCCGGGCGAGCAGAAACTGACAACTTACGATAAACAGGTCCTAACGAAAAAGGTTCGGCAATCGGGAAATGAACGTTTGGAAAAAAGTTTCGCCTTCCAAGGGAATGCCGATCTTTATGTTGCGATCGGACTTTTCGGTCTGGCGATGGCTGCTTTGGTTGTGTTGGCTGTCGCCAACGGTTTCCATAAGCATGGCGGTCCCTTCTGGTAGCATCTAATCCGAGTCATATCGTTTATATCATTAAAAAGTGGAGATCTTCATGAAAGTCGTTGCAAAATTCGGTCCCGAAAGCGCGGGATTAATCGACAAACCAGACCCGATTGCTAAGGGTGAGTTCGTCGTCGTCAAAATTCATTCAGCACCTATGTGTACGGAATACAAAGGTTTCAAAAATGAAGGTGAGAGCGACAGTTTCGGACACGAAGCCGCTGGTGAAGTGGTGGAAATCGCACAGGAGGGAACTGTCAAGGTAGGTGACCGTGTTGTCGTGATGCCACACTACCCCTGTGGAAAGTGTTATCTCTGCTTGGCAGGCGAATATGCTCACTGCCCAAACGACCATAGATCCCCAAACATTCCCGAACAGACTGGCGTGACAGCAACTTATGCACAGTACATCCTTAAAAAGGACTGGCAACTGGTGCCTATTCCAGAAGATCTCTCCTATCATCATGCCGGAATGGCGTGTTGCGGGCTTGGATCGACATTTAATGCAATGCGGTTAATGAATGTCAACGCGCTTGATACCGTCCTCATCACAGGGATGGGCCCTATTGGACTTGGCGGTGTGATTAATGCCGTGTACAGAGGTGCGCGCGTCATCGCTGTTGAAAGCCACCCATATCGCGCGACCCTCGCGAAAAAACTCGGCGCAGCCGAAGTTGTTAATCCACAAGATGAAGATGTCGTCAATCAGATTCGGGATTTGACCAGTGGCAGAGGCGTTGACAAAAGTGTGGAGTGCTCAGCGGCTCCGGCAGCAGTCCAATTATTAATTGATGCGTCGCGCCCGAAAGGACATATCTCCTTGATCGGTGGCATTCGTGAAGTGGCAATTCAGAGCTGGGGTGTTCTTATCAATCACGGCTTGACCTTACACGGCACACGGCATTATAACCTCGTAGACACACCTGCTATGATGCGGATGATTACACACGTAAAGGATCAACTCGATACATTCATCACACACGCCTTCCCTATGAGCCAGATTCAGGAGGCATGGGCATTGCAGTGTACACATAACTGCGGGAAAGTTGTTCTTGATGCATGGAAATAGGGATTCAGGTCTTACGCATAGTGCGGATACCAAAGGACAGAAGGATGGAAGGAACGGAAGGCAGGAAGCAATCGTTATGACAAACAATATATCTCCTTCAACACCGTTAGACGTTCGCCGCGGTCTCACAAATGCAAGTGATGTCGCTTTTCCGTTGCGTTGGGGCATTCTCGGTGCGGGTAGAATCTCAGGGATGTGGGTAGAGGCTTTACACGCCTGCAAAGGCGCAACCGTAACCGCTGTCGCAGCGCGCGAAATAGACCGTGCAAAAGAATTTGCAAAACAATACGGGGTCACTACCGCCTACGGCGATTACAGGGCAATGGTGGCAGCCGATGATGTAGATATTGTTTATATTGGTACGATC
>JAPPDN010000622.1:7287-19173 GCA_028824575.1 Candidatus Poribacteria bacterium
CGGTAAACATGTACTATGTGAAAAACCGTTTGCCGAGAATATCTCTGAAGCGCGGGAAATGTACGCTGCCGCCGAAGAGAAAGACGTGATGCTGCAGGATGGGGTTTGGACCCGCTTCTTCCCCGCAGTGGAACACGCTCGAACCGAGATTGAGAATGGCACTATCGGTGAAGTCGTCCTCGTCCAGTCAGATTTTTTCGATCCGATTTATGCGATTCAAGCTGTCCCACTCGGCTTCGGTGCGGATGCCGTACCGACATCATTTGTTGCGACAGGTAGATATGCACGTGGTGCGATTGTGGAATTTGGTGAAGATAAGTGCGCGGTACTGACGTTTCCACCCCGGAACTCAGAGTTGCCAGAGGTGACAGAACTCGTCGGCACAAAAGGACGTATTACGCTTGAGCGTCCGGCACACTGTCCGACGCGTCTCTCTATCCGAATCCCGCCACCAAATGGCGTGCCTTCGCAATATAGAACAGGGAACGCGCCTGCCCCATTACACACCTTCGAGTATCCGTTACCGAGAACAGTAAGTATGCGACACGCCTCCCCAAACCAGCACGGCTTCCTGTATCAAGCCGAAGCGATTCACCGCTGTCTTGCTGCTGGTCTGCATCAGTGTCCACAATACGGCAAAGAAGAATCGTTACACGCCATGCATCTGTTAACGGAGATTTATAAGGCGAACCCACCTATACCGCGGCGTTAGTTTCTATTCTCACTGCGAAGCAATAGCACCCCTACGGGGTGAAGAAAGTGTTCGGAAACCGGTATGCCCCGCGGGATTAGTCGCTGCCATTCGGTTCTGAATCAGCGGCCTTGATTTCATATTTTTTTAATTCAAGGCTTTTGACTGTGGTTGAAAACGCAAATTCAGGATCAGGAATAATTTTCAAAAAGATATCTTCCGCTTTTTGATAATACTTGACGATTCCGATGTTGGGTGCCAGCCACAGCGTTGTAACAGATTCACCGGGGGAATCTACCTCCTCTTCCGGGGGAAACACTGCTATGGTTGTCTCTGTCCGATATTCAATCTTTAAACAGTTTTCAAAAGTTCCAGCGGGGGTCTCAATGTTCTCGATGCCAATGACCTTGCCTTTTTCATTGATAGTGAAATCAAACGCGATATCATTAGGATCTCCCTGTGGTGGATCAGGTGTTATCATGAGCTTGGCTTTCATGCGCATTGCGTCCCACTCTTCGTTGAAGGTAGTAAACGTTGATAACATATAGAACTGCTCCTGCGCTTCTGCCTCAATCTCGTAGAGAAGATTAAAACCTGCCTCAGCCCCCGGCGGTGCCGCTTCCTTCATCATTTTGAGGAGAACCCCCATCTCTTTGACAAAACGTGCCTGCAGTGTTTTTTTTGCTTCTTTGCCAACTAAAAACGCGATCCCCTCTTCACCGACTCGATAGAGATCCGGGTAGATGTGATAGTCATAATCTATCCAGTTTTCTAAAGCAGGTTCATAGTCAAAGACGTGATATGTTTCCCCTGCGATCTCTTCACTCTCAACAACACGACGCGTTAATTCGTTTCCATCCTGGTCTACGTAAACCCAGTAACTTCCAAGTGTCCCTGGAAAATATTGGGTCATCTCCGATTCATCACCCATTAGTGCTGCGCTGAGACCAAAGACGAGTAAAAGTGTAAAGACAGGACGAAATTTTTTTAACATGAGTGTTCCTCCAAGGTATTCCTTTTAGGTTTGTTTGATTAAATAGATTCTGCTCAGGCGAAAAGGAGAGTAAAAGTTTAATTGGAAACCGGAAGATTTCCAAACAGGAATTGTAAAAAAGTTGTTGACATCCTTACAAGTTGT
Source organism: Candidatus Poribacteria bacterium (assembly GCA_028824575.1). Lineage (GTDB taxonomy): Bacteria > Poribacteria > WGA-4E > WGA-4E > WGA-3G > WGA-3G. The sequence continues at coordinate 9,117 of JAPPDN010000622.1, forward strand.
ATTGTATACTCAATCTATCCGTTAGATAATGTTAACCCAAGTTGCCACTTTGTAGCATAGGCTGTTAGCCTGTGCCTCTTCGTGCCGAAGATGACAGGAAACACGCCAAGTTTTTCGTAAAAATGACCGCTTTTCACTGAAAAACGGCGTTCTTACGTCTAAAATCACATGGGTAGCAAGTTGGGTTAATGTTAGTTGTCTTTGTCCACCACATTCATCATTATTGTTTGACCCGCTTTGCACGCACTGAAGATGAGGTGAACCATGCTAAAGACTATTGAAACCCAAAGCGATGTGAAATTAGATGAACCGACGCAGTTGCCAAAACCCAGATGGACGCTTGTGACAATTTTTCGCGAAGAACTCCACGTCCCTGAAATTGCTTTGCTAAGTGAAGTTGCGTTCGGTGAACACTGGCTTCGTCCTGAGGAAGATACGACACAGACATATCACCCATCAGAATAGTTTTCTAATACCCATTGGACTTTCAGATAGTTATCTCACGAGTGTCTAACAAGAAAACCGTAACCAACAGAATTTATCAAACGCGGCGCGCTCTGAAAGCGCGCCTACTTTTATTAGGAATCACAATATGGACAAACCAAATATAATCTATATCCACTCACACGACACGGGACGGTATGTGCAACCTTATGGGCATGCGATTCCGACACCGAACATACAGAAACTTGCGGAAGAGGGTGTCGTGTTCCGAAACTCATTTTGTGCAAACCCGACCTGCTCGCCATCGCGAGCGGCACTCCTCACCGGACAGTGGGCACATAGCTGCGGTATGGGCGGATTGGCAAACCGCGGTTGGAGTCTTCCGGTACCGGTGCATCTCATAACCTACACCTTGAATCAAGCGGGCTACACCACCGCCTTGGCAGGATTCCAGCACGTCGTGCGAGATTTAAAAGAGACAGGTTACCAACGACTTTTATCTCAAGGCACCGTGCGCGCAGGTGCAGAAGAACGGGCACGCGATTTCATCGCTGAGAAACATGATGCTCCGTTCTTTTTGGATGTCGGGTTTGGAGAGACGCATCGCCGGGCGAAAGGGTTCGATCCACCACCGGATGGCGAACCGAAGACGGATCCACGCTATGTAAAACCGCCAGCCCCGTTCCCTGATACGCCTGTAACCCGACAAGATATGGCGGAATACATAGACGCAGCACGCACACTGGATAGAAAGATGGGCGTGGTTTTTGATGCGCTTGAGGAAAATGGGATCGCTGATAACACGCTTGTGATATGCACGACTGACCACGGACTCGCCTTCCCCCGAATGAAATGCCATCTCAGTGATCACGGTATCGGTGTGATGCTCATCGTCCGCGGTCCCGGCGGTTTTGATGGTGGGCAAGTCGTGGATGGACTGGTTAGCCAAATTGATCTGTTCCCCACCATTTGCGAATTGGCAGGTATTGATGCACCTGCATGGCTGCAAGGCACTTCCCTTTTACCGTTAGTTCGCGGCGAAGCGGACGATATTCGTGACGCTATTTTTGCTGAAGTCAACTATCACTGCTGTTATGAACCGCAGCGTGCTGTCCGGACCAAGCGATGGAAATACATCCGACGCTATGACGACGCGGAGAAATGGGCATTGCCAAACTGCGACGATAGCATCAGCAAAACCTTTATGTTGGAACACGGCTGGGACGATCAACCCGTTGAATCGGAGCGGTTATACGATGTCGTGTTTGATGCGTCAGAGGCGCATAACCTTGCAGAGGATCCCAATTATGCGGATGTCCTGGCAGAGATGCGAGACCGTTTAGAGCAGTGGCGCACAGAGACCGACGACCCTGTGAACGAAAACCAGATTATGGTGCCACCAGAGACGGCTGTGCTGAACGATCCGACAGACGTGTCACCCGGTGATAAGCACTATCCGGCACGTGAGATCGTACAGTAAGGCAGCCACATTTCTGTTGCGCAGGACCTCCGGGTTCCCTGCGCTCCTTTGCAGCATACGGCTCACCTAAAGCCGATTGCCTGCCCATAGCGCGCCTCGGCGGATGACTGTTTGAAAGCTTGGATTCTCAAGCACTGCCATATCGTGCCCGAGCGCGAAGTAGAAGACTCTACCCTCGCCGTACGTATGATGGAACGCCATGATATGCGTTTCATCTTTCGTTTCATCGTACGCGTGCATCAGATGGTGCGATGCGTCGGGGTTGTGCTTCAGGTAGTAGAGTTCATCTGTTGCCTCAAAATCAGATAAACCTTCAGTAATCGGATGATTCGGATCGCTGACATTGACGGTGAAGTCCATATACGGACTGTGTCCGTCGAAAAACCCGTTAAGCATACCGTGGTAGCCTTCAGCCTCCCTGAACGAAGCGGCTGCAGTATGTAGCCCGAAGAACCCACCGCCTGTTCGGATATAGTTGAGCAGTCCATTTTCTTGTGCTTTCGTAAGTTCCCCGACATCGGTGTAGAAAAGCACAGTGTCATATCCTTCAAGTCCATCTGCCAGCACATTGTAGTCCTGTGAGAAATCGGCCTCAATGGCATCAGTATCGTTGAGCATCGATGTTAGGAACTGCCCGTTCCCCGCGTGATCGTGATAAATACCTTCTGTCCCGACAAATATGAGTAATTTAAGATTTTCCATTTCGCCTCCCTTAATCGTTGGGTATCACGAGCACTTTGACAGACCCGTGTTCATCGCGCCCTGCAGCGACAGCGAATGCCTCGTTAATATCGTCTAAGTCGAACCGGTGCGTGACGAGCGGGTTCGGATCAAGTTTGCCAGTGGCGAGTAGATCAATAGCGACTTGGAACTCGGTTTTCCCACCGCGCCTCCCGTAACAGAAGGACCAAATGACTGTCAGCTCTCGGCTCCGTGCGAACCGCTCTGAAAAAGTGAGCGGTGTTCGGTGTCCACCGACCATACAGACACGTCCACGTTTCGCTGCAATCTCTGTCGCTTGTTCCAATGTGTTCGCTGTGCCACCGACCGCCTCAAAAACGACATCCGCCCCGCGTCCGTCGCTCCAGTCCTTGATAGCCTCTACAGCGTCTGTTTTATCTACATTGATGGGTACAGCACCCACCGCATCGCGGGCAATCTGTAGCGGTCCATCCGGCTTTCCCAACATAGCGATAGCGGTCGCGCCTGCGACATCTGCTACTTGCGCAATCGTCAATCCGACAGGACCACTGCCGATAATAGCGACGCGATCCCCCGGCGATACCATTGCTCTGTTGACAGCATGGACCGCCACTGCGTAGACTTCTGCCAGTGCACCACCTTCAGGAGAGACGCTTTCCGGCAATGAATACACGTTTGCTGTCCGTGCGACCATAAACTCTGCGAAACCGCCGCCACCGTGCCGTAGGTTTCCACAGATATTATAGTAACCGTTATAGCATTCCGGGCAATTGTTACACGGGCTAATCGGTTCAACCGCCACACGCGCGCCCTTTTCATACGCCGTAACACCTTTGCCCGTATCCATAACGAGTCCCGCTAACTCGTGTCCGCCGATGCGCGGAGATAAAGGCTTCTCAGGTTGGTGATGATACCCGTGCAGATCACTGCCACAGATACCTGATGCTTCTACTTGGACCAGGACTTGCCCTTCTTCGGGTGTAGGGTCTGGTACCGTTTCAACCCTTATGTCTTTTCCACCGTAAAATTGTGCAGCTTTCACAACAGCCTCCTCAAAAGCTAGTAGTCTGTTTGGAATATAGCACAGATAGCGAATTGTGTCAACGGGTTATCTAAGGAATAGTTGTCAGTTAAGGATCACGAGCACAGCTCGCTCCTACCATAAGACGGTGTTGATGCATCGCAGACCAGAAAAATCTCTTGACTTCTAATCCAAAAATGCATTAAAATCAAAAGCATACAATACGTAACGAGGAGATGGAAATGAGAACAGTTAAATTAGGATTGATTGGGGCGGGTGGTATTGCACAGGCGCACTGCGGCACACTTGCAGACATCAAAGGTGCTGAAATTATTGCCGCCGCCGACCTTGTCCCCGCAAACCTGGAGCGCGCAAAAGAACGGTGGGGTATCAAACGCACGTTCAACGATTATAACGAGATGCTCAAAATGGACGAGATTGAGGCGGTCTACGTCTGCACCCCAACAGGTGTACACGCAGCACCAACAGTCGCTGCGCTGAACGCAGGCAAACACGTTTTCTGTGAGAAGCCGATGGAGGCGACGTTGGACGCTGCCGCTTCAATGTGGCGTGCTGCAAAAGAAAACGATAAAATATTGATGGTCGGTTTGAAACTCCGTTATTCGCCACAGGTAATCAAAGCAAAAGAGATCGTGGACGCTGGCACGCTCGGCGATATCTACTACGTTGAGACCGTCGCGGATCGGCGGCGCGGGAACCCCGGCGGCAGTTTTATCCGAAAGGCGACAGCCGGTTTAGGCGCGTCTGCGGACATCGGCGTTTATGCGCTTGACACCGCCCTCTACCTGATGGGACATCCGAAACCGGTTGCGGTCTCTGGTATCACCTCTAACTACCTGAGTCTGCACAATACATGGAACCCTGCTCTTAAAGAGACTGAAGTAGAAGATTTTGGTGTCGGTTGGGTGGTCTTCGAGAACGGGGCGCGTATGGTATTCAAGACGTGCTGGTGCATGAACATGGATTCACTCGGCGGGACGATTTTCCTCGGCAAAAAAGCGGGATTACGTCTCGGTATTGGCGAAGTCCGTGGCCCAGAGGAAGGCGTACGCGTCTATGGCGATAAAGACGGTGAGATTTTTGATCAAGAATTCACGAAGTTTGAATCGGTAAGTGTATTCCACGAAGAGGATTCAGCCTTTATTGATGCTGTCCGTGAAGGAAAACCTGCGCCGATTGATCCGTACGGCGTTATGCTTACGAACGTTATCATTCAAGGGGTTATTGATTCTTCAAATGCTGGTGGACGCGAAGTTGCAGTGACGGTGCCAACACTGTAGTGAACACAATACCATGGTGCAAGGTCGTTGTGCCTTGCACCTTCTTCTGAACGCTATTTCGCTATCCTTTTTCGCCTTTGCTGACTCTACATATATACGTACATATAACAGAGGTTTTGTTAGAATGAAGTTTATTGAGGTTGCGGGAAAAAAGTTCAAATTGGCATCCCGATTTGCGCGGTTGTTCGCGTTTTTCATTGATGGAATATTCGTAGCAGGTGTGCTATCAATTTTGGTTTTTCTGTTCGATGCAATGGGTCCCGGTATTGGTCCCAGTCTTATTCGGATTGGATTGCTCAGTGCATTGCTGTGGACCCTGGGTCCTAAAACTAAAGTAGATGAAGATGTATTCCCTCTCGTTCAAATGTCTATAATTGGTCTTTTCGGACCGTGGCTGAACTATGGTTTAGATACTTTACTCTGGAGCGGTGCAGCAATAGGGGCAGCCATTCTGCTTTTTGTGGATGGCTTCGGCGATGGGCAAGGTCCTGGCAAGAAGCTGCTGTCCCTACAAGTACTTCGATTGAAAAATGGTAAACCTTGCTCCTTTAAAGATTCTTTTGTTCGCCGTCTGACAAGCATCTTTCAACCCCTGGATTCCTTCTGGACATTTGGAAAACAACGGCAGCGGATGGGAGATAAGTTAGCAGAAACGGTTGTGGTAAAGCTTGACCCAGAGCCAGAAGCGTTGGAACCTGAAACCGAAAATCCAGAGAAAATTTTAGAAAATGCCATCGTTGAGATGACAAACCGGCTTTCAGATGCACGCCAGAAAGTTGATGCCTCTATCGGGGTCGAAAAACTGTTTAAGAATGCTTATGAAGGTGCTATCGCCCAAGCGAGTGGATGGCAGGAGCGCGCTGTTATTAACCTGAAGGCGGGACGCGAAGATTTGGCGCGTGAAGACCTCGAAAAACGAAACGAATACCAACGATTAGCAGATCAATATAAAACACAGTGGGAAGATCAAAAACAGGTCGTTCAATCACTCAGCAACCTTCTTGAACATCTTCAACAGAAAATGACAGAAGCTGAAGGGAAAAAGGCAGTTGTCGTTGCCCAACACAGAAACATTGATGCCGAAAGCCATATCCGTGAGATGCTGAAAGAAATGCAAGATAGTAAGACGTTTGAAACGCTGGCAAAGATGGAGCGGGACGCGACGGAGGCGGCTACTTTAGCGAAAGCCGCAGCTGAAGTAGATGTTGAATACCAAGACACGAAATTAGAACGCGATTTTGCGAGCTATGCTGAAGAAGCATCGCTTGACAAAGACCTCGCTGAGTTGAAGGCAAAATTCCAGAAGTAAGAACCTTGTCCGGACGTAGCAACACAAATATAGAAAAGTTATAAGATTCTGAACGTGTCTCCAAAATCAACACTCTCTTCTCCAACTTGTTGAGACACAATTAAGACCACATAGAACAAAGGATGAAGTCATCAATGAAGTCTATTAAGATTGCGGGCAAGAAAATCAAATTGGGATCACGACTGGCGCGCTTATACGCGCTCTTCATAGATTTAACCTCGCTAACCGTCGTGCAAATAATTGCGCTCTGCTTAATGCGGTTGATAGGACACATTATTTCTCCGTCAATGTGGAATCATCCAGCAACTGGTTGGCAAAGTTTCATATTAGGCACTTTTGTTTTTAGCAGCATAGCTCTATGGGTGTTCGGTCTCTTTTTCTTAGACGGGTTCAGAAAAGGACAAGGTTTCGGCAAAAAATTGCTATCCTTACAAGTCCTTCGTTTGAAAGATGGCAAACCGTGTACTTTCAAAGATGCTTTTCTTCGCCGCTTCTCGGGTCTCCTCCAACCCTTTGACTTACTCTGGTTCCTTGGTAAAAAACAGCAACGCCTCGGAGATAAGTTCGCAGAGACGGTTGTTGTGGAATTTGAACCGGAACCGGAACAGACTGAAGGTGAAACCGAAGACCCAGAGCAGGTTTTAGAGAATGCCATCGCTGAAATGAAAAACCGTCTCGCGGAGGCGCGGGAGAAGGTTGATGCCTCTATTGGGGTCGAAAAACAGTTTCAAGATGCTTACGAAGGTGCGGTTCTGCAAGCGGATCGGTGGCAAGATCGCGCTGTTATTTCCCTGAAAGCCGGACGTGAGGATTTGGCACGCGAAGATTTGGAAAAACGGAATGAATACCGGCAACTGGCAGACGACTATAAAACACAGTGGGAAGAACAGAAACAGATCGTCCGATCACTGAGCGATATCTTGGAGCATCTCCAGCAGAAGATGACGGAAACACAAGGAAAAAAAGCATCCGCGGTCGCGAAACATAGAAACGTTGATGCTGAAATCCATCTGCGCGAGATGTTGGAAGAGATTCAGGACAACAAGACATTTGAGACGCTTGCAAAGATGGAGCAAGACGCGACTGAGGCGGCTACTTTGGCGAAAGCCGCAGCAGAGGTAGATGTTACGTATCAAGATGCGAAATTAGCGCGTGAATTCGCGGGTTACGCTGAAGAAGCATCGATTGACAAGGACCTTGCCGAATTAAAAGCAAAAGTGCAGTAGAGAAAAAAAGCCGAAAGGAGTTTCATAATGTTTATTGAGATCATCAATCCGGATGAAAGGTATAAGAATTCTTACCGAGGGATGGTGAATATTGAGTATGTCCATCAGATTAAAATAATTAGGGGAAGACATCGTCAGTATGAATTACACATTAATCTGTCAAACTCGCCCAGTATAGAACTGATTGGTACAAAAGAAGAGTGCGAGCAATTCTACGCGGAACTGAAAGTGGTATTGAAAACGCATAAACAATTGTCCACAACCGATACGCTTATTTTTCCACCGCAATTGCCATCACAACCCCCAACAGACGTGGATGAAGAAGAGGTCTGATCATGTCTCGTCCTCCTTCTGAAACTGATCCGTAGCACTTATTAGCATCTTTTTTAGCAAGCGCAAATTCTAATACAGAAGGAGGTGTTTCCAACAATGTCCATTATTAAGGTTGCGGGGAAAAAATTCAAATTGGCATCCCGATGGACGCGACTGGGCGCATTCTTATTAGACGTAGGACTCCTGGGTTTCTGTCAAGCTCTTTTAATTTTTCTCGGTTTGGTGCTATTTGAAGTTTTTGATAGTTTTGGAGGCTTTCGTGACGCGTCAAATATGACATCGGTGAGTGTCGCAACCCTAAGTGTTGTTTTGTGGTTATACGGTCTGTTTTTTATGGATGGATTCCAGAAGGGGGGTGGGTTTGGCAAGAAACTCTTATCGCTACAGACAATCCGTTTGGAGGACGGAGAACCTGCGAACTTTAAAGATGCCTTCGTTCGTCGGTTCGTAGGCATATTCCAACCCGTTGACTGGCTGTTTGCAACGGGAAAAGAGAAACAGCGGATGGGCGATAAGCTTGCCAAGACCGTTGTTGTTAAGTTAGACACAAAACAGATTGAATTTGTGACTGAAGATGAAACTGAACCTGCGATTAAAAATAGAGCCGCAACAACCGATCTGGAAAAGGTATTAGGCGATGTCATCCATGAAATCACAGATCGGTTTTCGGAAGCAAAACAGAAGGTTGATGCCTCCATTGGCATTGAAAAACAGTTTCAAAACGCCCACGAGGGAGCGATTGCACAGGCAGCACGGTGTGAGGAGCGAGCATCTATTGCTATTCAAGCCGGACGAGAGGATCTCGCACGGGAAGATTTGGCACAACGGAATGAATACCGACGACTCGCAAGCAACTATAAAGCCCAATGGAATGAACAGAAACGGGTTGTGACACATCTGACAACGCTCTTTGAAACGCTGCAGCAAAAAACCGAGGAGACAGAAAGAAAAAGGGATCAGGTCATCGCACAGCACACAAATGTTGATGCTCACGAACATCTACATCAAGCGTTGACAGAGCTCCAAGATAGCAAGGCTTTTGAGATTCTGAGGCAAGTGGAGCAAAACGTCACCGAAGCTGCCGCCTTAGCACGCGCGGCTTCTGAGGTAGACGTAGCGTTCAAAGATGTGAAACTGCATCGTGAATTCTCAAACTATGCAGAAGACGCATCCATTGACAAAGACCTCGCCGAATTAAAGGCGAAATTACAATAGGCGCGATGTCTTATCGCCATACCCCACTCAGGAGTTGTTAGAATGGACACACACACCTCTCCAAACATTGTCTTTATCATGGCAGACGATATGGGATACGGTGATGTCGGCTGCTATAACCCAGACACAAAAATTCCGACCCCGAATATGGATAAACTCGCGCAGGAGGGCATCCGTTTTACGGACGCACATTCCCCTTCCGCTGTCTGCACACCAACACGCTACGGCGTTTTAACAGGTCGATATTGCTGGCGAAGTCGTCTCAAACATGGTGTACTTTACGGCTACGAACCGCCGCTTATTGAACCCGAACGCTTGACAGTTGCTGGATTATTGAAAGAAGCGGGTTACAACACCGCCTGCGTCGGCAAGTGGCATCTCGGACTCGGGTTTTCGACGGTACCGGGATACGACTTCGACTTCAATGCCCCGCTGCCTTGGTCCAATGCGGGACGGGAACTCGAAGCGCATATTGATTTCACCGCACCACTCACCGGCGGCCCTGTGGATATCGGGTTTGACTATTTTTACGGGAATTCAGGGTGTCCGACCTGCCAACCGCCTTACGGTTTTATTGAGAACAACACATTTGTCGAAATTCCGAGCGTCTATCATGAAGTACCAGAGTTTACAAGCCGTCCCGGTATGATGACACCAGGGTGGGCGCATAAGGATGCGGATCCGATTATAGCACAGAAAGCCGTCGAATATATTGAAGGACAGGCTGATGCGGATGCCCCTTTCTTCCTCTATCTGACTCCCTCCGCACCGCATGAACCTTGTACAGAGGCTGTTGTACCAGACTTCGCACGCGGACAGAGCAGTGCTGGTCCCCGTGGTGATATGGTATGGCTTGTGGATTGGATGGTGGGTGAAGTTATGGATGCGTTAGAACGCACCGGCAAAACCGATGAGACGCTCATCTTTGTCACGAGTGATAATGGCGCCCTGCCCGGTGACAGGATTCAGGGAGATAACAGCCCAATGCCGTATCACCTCTACGATCATAAATCTTGCGGGGACTGT
>JAPPDN010000583.1 GCA_028824575.1 Candidatus Poribacteria bacterium
CTCAGGGGATTGCCTCGCTGCTGGTAGCAAGTCTGATTGATTTGATATTGTTAATGGGTTTGGTGATTGCAACCGGGTGGCTCCTGCGTGTTGAGCTTCGCGACACATTCTCTGGTACTGTCCTCTATTTTATACCTCTTCTCATAGGAAGCGGTTTAATTTCGGTCGTCGTTTTCGTCTCCGTCGCGCCAAACGTCTGTATGAAACTTGCTGACCGATGCGCGAGACCGCTATTACGCCTTGAAAAGCGAGCGGTTTCATGGGTTGTCGATAAGGGGTTGCGGGTGCTGCAGGAACTCACGGCGTTCCGATCGAATCGACGGTTTTTGGAGGTGTGGGCATATTCTTTGATGTGCCTTGTGATCCGATTCGGATTTCAGTGCTACCTCGTTGTTGAAATGGGGGTTGATGTACCAATAACGCAGGTGTTGTTTGCACTTGCATTTACCAATGTTTTTAATCTTTTGCCTGTCCAAACGATTGGCAACTTCGGGACAACAGAGTTTCCGTTCGTCTGGCTGCTATCCCATTTCGGGACATCTATAGAAGTCGCGACTGTCACAGGTTTTAGCCTGCACATCCTGATTCTACTTTACTGTGTACCTTTAGGTCTGTACGGATATTTCAAAAAACCGAAGGAGTCATTAGAGATATGAGAATTATTGATCCACATGTTCATGTTTGGAAAAACGATCCGCAGTTTCCGTGGGCACCGGAGACAACAAATCCGCCCACCGAGGACGCTACCGCAGAGATGCTTTTGGAACTAATGGCAGCAAACGATGTAGAAAAAACCGTCCTCGTTCAAGTCATCCACTACCGTTGGGATAATAGTTACGCCGCGGACGTTATGAAAAGGTATCCCGATAAATTCATGGGCGTGTGTCGGATCAACCCCGAAGACCCGGAGGCACCGGAACATCTCAGTCGCTGGACAGAGGAGTACGGTTTCCATGGCGTGCGGCTGAGTCCTTCTGTCGGACTTGCCGGTGATTGGTTTACAGGACCGTTAATGCCGCCTATCTTTAGTCGTGCTGAAGCACTTGGTGTGCCGATGCTTATGCTCACTGGCGCCGAGCGATTGGTCGATCTTGTGCCGCTTTTGGAACAGCACCCGGATCTCGATGTCGTGGTAGACCACATGGCAAGCTGCTCGCCTGATGCCCCTGAAAAACTTGAACTACTGCTCAATCTTGCAAGATTTCCTCGCGTCTATGTCAAGATAAGCCATACGTGGTCAATCTCGAAAACAGGGTACCCGTGGGCGGACACGTTTGAACAGGTTAAGGAAGTCTATCGCGCCTTCGGCGGTTCGCGACTCATGTGGGGTACTGATTGGCCTGTCTGTCTCAGCCGTGCCAGTTATGCTGAAACCTTAGCGGTTGTCCGAGATGAGATGGATTTCTTTACACCAGAAGACCGGGAATGGGTGTTAGGCAAAACGGCACTACGTCTCTGGAAATTCTAAGCATGAAATTACGGATGCCCTAAGTGCCTCAAACTGTTCTAACGCTTTGTAAGAGGGGTTTGTAACCCACCCTGATTTAGGACGACTCTTAACTGACAACTGAAAACCATTTCATTTTATTTTTGACAAATTCTCGCACGTGTGTTAATATAATAATGTAAACGTATGAACGAGAACCCGCTTAACGTAAAAGCACCGTGGTGTGGCGTAGTACAAAACCTTGTCCTCTTTTACTGGCGAGGTTTCCTATGGGAAACACCCTATCAAAAACACCTCGCCCGTTTACATGGAGAAAACACCATGCCGTTTTGCCCACAATGCAACACTACATATAAAGAAGCAATCTCAACATGTCCAGATTGTCAAGTATATCTCGTGCCGCAAGCAGCACAAACCGAGATCCCGGAATACGGAGACTGGTACGCCCTTGAATCTGTACCGAACGAATTAGCAGGAAATATCCTTCAGAGCGTCTTAGAAGATGAGGGGATTCCGGTCTATTTGCGCTGCCATGAGGTGCCTAATTACGGTGGCG
>JAPPDN010000442.1 GCA_028824575.1 Candidatus Poribacteria bacterium
AAGAGCGAACTGTGCTCGCGATATTTTACAGCAAACACCTCTTCTGTAAGAGCGAGCTGTGCTCGCGATCTTGTATACCAAATCGAATGATAGGAATATGAAATGAAACAAACACCTTCCCGCGGACACCGCCAACTCCGCAAAGGTAGACACTCAATACCCGGCACCTACTATTATCTCACACTCACCACACTTAACAAAAAACCGATCCTCACAACTCCTAAAATCGCGGACATCATTTTTCAGGCATTTGATTGGCTCGAAACCAATGATCGGCTCAGATGGTTTTGTATCGTTGTGATGCCAGATCATATCCATGCCGTTATCCAACTCGGCAGTAAACAAACACTATCAAGACTCATACAGTCCTTCAAAAGCCACACAGCGAAACAGATTAATGCGTGTTTAGGGCGTAGTGGTTCGCTTTGGCAACCTGCTTACCACGATCACGGTATTCGACGGGATGAATCGTTGAACGCCATTATTGAATATTGTTATCATAACCCGGTGAGAGCAGGATTGGTAAAGGCTGCGCGGGATTATCCATTTTGGCGGTGTAAATTCGAGATGGAATGAGGGAGATCCCGGGTGACCAAAGATCGCGAGCACAGCTCGATCCTACAGAAGAGGGGTTTGAATTATGGTATGCACCTAAGAAGATCGCGAGCACAGCTCGATCCTACAGAGGAAGGGTGTTCCTTATAGTGAAGGCAGTCCCTTAACGATCTCGACGGTTTTGAGGCTGACGGTGATGATGCTGGCGATGAGGTCTACGATATAGCGGGGTTCGTCTAATCGGTTGGGGTCGTTGATGATGCCGCTCCGTCTGTCTATCTTGACGCGATACTGATCTACCACCCACTCCAACGCTGAACGTGTGCCCAATCGGTAGTCATAGACCGCCGCGGGGATGCCGTCTAAGGTGAGGAAATCGTTGTATTTCAACTGCGTCTTGTCTTTGGAGAGTTTCATCTTCTCGACATGCCAATCAATCTGCATATCAGGGGTTTCGATGTATTTGAGTCTGTCGTATTTGGGGACAGATTCGTAATTAACGTGGAGGTCTGCGAGTTGCGCACCGGCGTTGGCAAATCCCCAGAAATCTGCGGCGAAGGGGATATGCGGTAAGTCGCGCTTGAGGTTCATCTCGTATTTCTCACAATATGCAGGATGGTGCAAGAGACCATAGTTATAGTGGAAGATGTCCCATTTAGTGATGGTGTCATCGCTGTAGTGGGTTCGGAATTCTGTCAACGCCCAATCGGTGATATTCTCTTGCCGGTTTGTGCTGTCCTCGTCGTAGGTGTAGAAGGGAAAGCATTGAGAACCACCTTGTGGCAAAATATCGGGAATTTTGTTTGTGATCAGCGCGAACATTGACCATTCTTTTCCGACCTTAATCCATATTACCTGATTTTCTTTTTCAGTCTCAGGATTAGGAAAAATGGATGGAAACATGTATAAAACATCGCTGATTGTCCGGTCAAAGTAAAGGTTTGATTTGGTAAAAGGACGGTAGAGGGCAGTTCTCGTTTTACATTCTGTATATTCAGCAATTGTTCCGCGTTTTAACTTTACCTTTAAATCCCGACTCCAAGCGATTTTCGTGTCATCATATACTACGAAGTCATCAATATTTGTTTTTTTGTTTTCTTCCCGTTTCCATCTACCAGTTTCTGCATTGTAGGTACTACTCATCTGCTGAATATTTACAGTTAGTGTATTTTGGTTGAAGTTATAACTCCAGGCATCACGGTTAGTTTTAACACCACTACTATAGGTTTTGAAAATCACGTTTGACACTGCGCTTTTGTTTGCTTTCGCTTCTTTAGTTCCTATTGGAATAAAGGTATCAAACTCCGGATGGAGTCCTTCGGTTAACCATGTATGGCGCGCATCCGGTTCAATCGTTTGCCATTCAATAATTCCTATGTGCTTATGTCCATTCAGAAAGTCGAATTTTTGTTTTTTGTTCCACAAGTCATGGGTACGGTAGTAGAAG
>JAPPDN010000404.1 GCA_028824575.1 Candidatus Poribacteria bacterium
CGGAAGGACCTCCGAGACCACAATCCGATGGTTGGAAGAGAATCACAACTCGGGTCCCTTCTTCCTCTGGGTAGATTTCTTCGATCCGCACGAACCGTGGGATCCACCCGAATACCTCGTCAAACGCTACGATCCGGATTACACCGGCCCACCGATGTTACATCCGAACTACGGTTTGTCCTCCCTCTTTACGGATGCCGAGCTGCACAATCTTTGGGCACACTATGCTGGCGAATCTGAACTCGTTGACCGACATATTGGACGGATTCTGCAGAAGGTGGAAGATTTAGAGTTATGGGACGATACGCTCGTTGTTGTGCTATCTGACCACGGGATGTCTATTGGTGAACATAGTAGAACGGGGAAATCTAACATTGATCCAAAGGATGAACGCTATTGGCCCACGTACCCGGAAATTAACCATGAGGTGTTCTTGGTTGCTGGTGGTGATGTTCCGCAAGGACAACGTTTGGATCTCATCGCGCAACCGATGGATATTATGCCGACGCTCTGTGAATTGGCGGGTGTTACTTTGGATCCGCCAAAACCGTTTGAGGGACGTTCCTTCGCAAATGCGCTCCTTAATGGTGAGGCACAACACAGGGAATACGCCGTAACGGGTTGCCATATCGGCGCACGAGACAGTCGTATGCCTCGCCGGGCGACAACACCATTCCTCGTCACAGAACGCTGGGGATACGCACCTGTCGGCGAATACGGTAGACCGGAACTCTTTGACCTACCCGCAGATCCGATAGCCGAGAATGACATCGCTGCAGACAACATGGAGATCGTTAAGGCGTTGCATGAACTGTTTATGTCGCATCTCACGGAGCATAATGCACCTGAGAATTTCCTCGATCTCTGGAAAGAAGAACCGTCTGGCGACGGCACTGGCAAATGGTCTATTGACTATCCAGAGGAATCGGATGAATAAGAAAATCGAAGGTTAAAATGAAAAGAGAGGCTTTAGGTGAAAGCAACCTAAAGCCTCTCTTTATATTTAGAATTGGTTTAACTGAGACGTGCCCCGACTCGAAAACCTCAAATTCGCCATCTTTGACAATCAAGACAATCGGATCGTAGACTGCGTCCCCAACATCATTAAAAGAGAACGGACCGAGGATGGTGTCAAAATCTCGAATTTCTGCAAGCGCAGCAGCAATCGCCTTTGGATCGGTTGATTGGGCATCTGCTATTCCTTTGGCGAGGATATGAACAGCGGCGTAAAATTGCGCTGCCCAAATATTGGGTTCCATTCCGTACTTGGTGCTGTATTTCTGAACAAAGGTTTGATTGCCCGGCGTGTTTGCTGTGCTATGCCAACTCGTAAAAGTGATCGCCCCCTCGGCAGCATCTCCTGCAGCTGCTACTAAATCTCTGGACAACGTGAGATTCACAATAAACGGAATATCGGAAGGAACACCGAGTGCCCGTCCTTGAATCAGAATATTGGCAATGTCCCCGACTGTAGCCGAGATAAAGATGGCATCAGGATTCAATGCTTTGATACGAGTGAACTGGTCGGAAAAGCCAGTCGCCTCAGTTTGGAAACTCTCCGCTGTGAGGATCTCAACACCGTTATCCGTCAGTGCTTTCCTCAATTCCGCATCGCTGGTCTGGGAAAAGAGATCAATCTCGTCGAATAGCGTAGCCACTTTTTGATATCCGAGTTTCTCCTGTGTCACCCTGACCCCGTTCGGAATAAGCACGTCTGTGGTGAGATTCGTGCGGAAAACAAAATCGCTAATTGCGCTCAAGCCAGAGGCAGCTGAGGAAGGGCTGATCGCCACGACCTGATTCTGGTGCGCGATCGGAAAAGCCTCTTGTGCCTGACTTGAGGATCCCGGACCGAGAAGAATAGAAACTTTGTCTTGATGAATCAGTTTGTTGAAGGCTTCAACCGCGCCCTCTACGGTACTCTGACCGTCCTCCGTGATGAGTTTGATCTTCACGTGGCTGTATTGTGAGTGATTAATTTCTGAAACAGCGAGTTCAAT
>JAPPDN010000324.1:0-4175 GCA_028824575.1 Candidatus Poribacteria bacterium
CCGGTTTCCGTATCAAGTGCGACGATCTTACCGGCGGGTATCGGGTCACTGTCCGAAAGATTCCCGCGTCCGAGTCCAAAAAAGACGAGATTTTCAGACGCAGTCGGGCTGCCCCAGACAGGGTACGGCATCTGTTTTACCCAGATTTCAGCACCTGTTTGTGCATCAACGGCACAAATCTGATAATCGCCGTAACCTGTCCCGAAATATAATTTGCCATTATGTATAACGGGCGACATATCGGCGTGAACGTCTTTATAGTGCCAGATTTCTTGTCCTTCCAAAGCATCAATGCAGTAGATGCCATCAGCCCCGGCTGTAAAGTAGAGTTTTCCTTGGCTGATAAAAGGCGTTGACTCGACATGGCTCGCTGTTCCGAAGGACCAGATCTGTTCGCCTGTTTTCGCATCGAGGCACCGGAGATGGCAGTCGCTATGTTCATGGTAACCTTCGCCGATGTAGACTCGACCGCCAGCGACCGCGGGGGACGAGAAGATCGGGGTAGGAGAAGCGTGTCGCCAGATGACCTCTCTGGACTCTATATCAATACAGTACGTTGCGCCCGCCGATGAAAAGATTGAACCGTACGAAGAACCGATATACAACCGATTCCCAACAACCGCTGGCGATGAAGAGAAGTCAACCGCCAGTGCATCTTCTTCTTTGAAGACCCATGCTGGTGTTCCGTTTGTGGGACCGGGGCGGGTGTCTAAGTGTCCTGTTCGGTTCTTGTTTCCGCGGAAAGTTGCCCATGTTCTGTTAGCTTTTACGTTCCCCGCGCCTACATTCTGAACGTTCGTTTCAAATGAGGCAGTCGGGGTTCGGATCAATTGATAAATTCCTAAGACGGATCCGAGGATGACAATCGCGCCGACAACAGAAACGATAACCTTGTGGGCGGTTACGAAGTCGCGGAACTTGTAGAACAGCATTTTGGTCGTATCACGCGCAAAAATCAGGGCTGTTATCAGGGCGACACCTACAAAGGCGAGAATCTGCGGGATGATACTCAGCAGCGCAGTGAGCGGTCCCAGAAGCTGCGGGATAACTGCATACGCCGGGCTTGCTGTAGAGAAGAAAACAACAGTGAAGCACAGCGTCAGCACGAGTTTGACAGGGAAACCGAGTTTCACTGACTTGTGCATATTGTGCATATTGGTCTGCTTTAAACTCGTTTTTTTCATCTGTGGTTTACCTCGCGTTTTATTTCGACACTTTTATGAAGTCTACGGCGAAATGCACCAGGTTTTCAAGCATCCGACGATTTTTAGAGACTTCGTTTCTCTGACTGTTGCGGAGATTAGTGATAAGATACATACCTTTGCCATATCGCAGTTTAGCGACGACAATCTCTTTGCCCCCGTTGGTGGTTGCCAGCACTTGATATTTTTGATTCCATCCGCTCCATGAGTCGTCAAGTGCGAGCTGCCCTGACCGAATACGGTGCGGTGCTTTAAAGAGTTCACCGGCATTAGAAGTCGGCTGAAAATCATTTCGTCGTGAACTCTCTACACCCTTGAGCGGTTCGGGTAACCACCCTGTACGACACGGGTTTTCTTCATCGCTATCTTGACCAGAGACGATAACAACACCGCCATTTTTCACGAATTCTTTAATCCGTTGTTCTTGTTTGTTGTTAAGACGGTATTTTCCATCTCGCGAGAGTGTGCGAAAGCCGATCCATAAGATGTTTGCTTCGTTGAGCCCGGGTAGGTCGCGATTCGTTGTTCCATCGTAGGCAATCCAGCGGTTTCCTATCGAATTGATGTTGGAGATAGCAGGGTACTCATCCCTATAACTGTTTGTCCTGAGAAAATGGAGTTTGATAGCATCTGCCCCCAACATGGCATCGAGTTCTTTCTGAAAATCAGCAGTTGAATCTCGCCTTGAGACTTCGTCTCTATTGAGATATTTTTCGGTGTGTGTAAACCCCCACCACCCCCATTCATTTCCCTGTTTTGTGGTTTGGGTTTGAAACCATTTCCCGCTTATGTGTCCGAGGCTATCAATACGTCTGCCTTCTCTGAGGTAAAAGATGATAATCGGTGCGTCCTGCTTCATAAGACGCATGGCTTCTTCCCTGTGATCCTTCTCTCCTTTGTAGACATCAAGTCGGATCTTGATCTCATTAAACTCCGCCTTGCCTTTCAGATATTTTTCGACCTTAACCTTCACTGTCCGGCGTTTGGTATTGATCTCTGAAACTGTCCCGAAGAGAATGTTGCTGCTTTCGTTGACGATTTGCGGCACACTATAACGTTTTGCGATATAGCCTTCTGAAACGTGTTGATTTAGCAGTAGAAGACCTACGATAAGTAAAACAAAAGGATACAACGGTTTCTTAATATGCTGTAATTTGTGAGTCCTCATTGAATTCGCCTCCTATATTTTAATGCTGTGTTTATGGTGGGATGTGCTTGTGGGCATCTACAAGTCGGAACATCCAGCACATTAGCCGCCACAAAGTAGTTCATTGCGGTTCCAGTTGCGGTCACTCTCAGCAGTCCATTATTGCGCCTTTCCTCTCGCTGCGATATTCCATACAGATTCGACAATCCCGTTACGGATGCCGTAATACCTGTCGTGGAGGTTCACTGTCGTACAGCAGTGCGTTGGTAAAATTTCAAGCTTATCCCCCGGTTTGAGAGAAACGCTTGCATCGGATACTTGCATCGTTCCGTGTTCTTCGGAGAGTCCAGTCATCTCTACTCCGTTTACGCCAACGGGTTGCGGGATGCCGAACTCTTTTGCCAGCACCTTTAAGCCTGTATCCACAATCACTCGATTTGGGTTTGGGCGACTCACAACGGTTGCTAAAACCGACAAGGCACAATCGAAATGGTCCCCGACCCCTTCTACATTGTAGTAGGTGGAATCCATCAGGACATAAGAACCGGCTTGTACCTCTGTCATCTCTGGGATACTTCCGGTGATATTGAAGGTTCCGGTGCCGCCGCCACTCATGATGGAAACGGCTACGTTATGCTTTTCAAGATAATGCTTGGCATCCACCAGTCGTTGCATCGCCTCACGTGCGGCGGTATCGCGTTCCGCGCGGTTCGGTTTCGCAACGGTATGTCCTTCATACCCCATTAACCCTTCAAAAATGAGATTTGGGCTTTGACGTATCTGTTCTGCTAATGCTAACGCCGGTTTACCGGGTTCAACACCACATCGGTCCATACCGATATTCACTTCTACTAACATTCTGACGGTCGCGCCTTTGGCGACTGCTGCCTCGGAGATGGCTTGCACGTTCTCAGCATTATCCACTGCGACCATAATTTCCGAATGTTTCGCGAGGTTGATGAGCCGAGCGATTTTTTGAGCACCGACGACTTGATTGGCGATGAGTACATCTCGAATTCCGGCGTGGATAACGGCTTCTGCTTCACCGAGTTTCGCGCACGTAACACCGATAGCGCCTGCTGCAATCTGTTTATGCGCAATGATTGGTGTTTTATGCGTCTTAACATGCGGTCTCAGATCAGCGTTTACTTTACTGAAATAGTTCGCCATCGCCGCTATGTTGGCTTCCATTTTGTCCAGATCAATCAGTAGTGTGGGTGTATCCAATTCCGTTTTATGCATACCGATAAATGGTTCATTTGTATTCATTGGGCAGTGCCTCCTAAAGCTGCTTGACAGGGTTTGACAGCGTGCCGAACCCGTCGATGTTTATCTGGACAACGTCCCCAGGAGCAAGTGGTAGATCGTTCGGGACGATGATACCGGTGCCGGTTGAGACAACGGTGCCGAGCGGGATAGGGTTATCTCGCGTCAAGAATTCGGTAAGTTGTTCAAATTTCCAATTGATTTGGGAAGTGTTCACTTCGCCTTGGTAGATGATGTCTGCATCCCGAAGGACGGTGCATTGCATCTCCAAATTATATGGGTCATCTATTTCAGAGGGTGTGAGAAACATCGGGCCGAGGGCGCAGCACCCGTAAAAGACTTTGGATTGTGGCAAGTAGAGCGGGTTATCGCGTTCAATGTCCCATGCGGATACGTCGTTGCAGAGGGTGTATCCGACAATTTCTCCATCGCCATCGAGAACGTACGCGAGTTCTGGCTCTGTTGCTGTCAGTGCTGAATCGCTTCGGATGCCGATAAAACCGTTAGGTCCCACGCAGCGTGAAGGTGTCCCTTTGAAGAATATCTCAGGACGATCGGCG
>JAPPDN010000324.1:4185-18389 GCA_028824575.1 Candidatus Poribacteria bacterium
CCGCGGCTGTAGATGTCCTGTGCGGTATCATCGTCGCGCATCTCTGCGCTCCGTTTGTAGGTTACACCGCAGCCCCAGACTTCAGGGGCGTCAATCGGTGGTAAAAGGTGTGGTACATTTTCATCGGGTGCAACATCTAATTTCTTTAGGGTAAGCCCTTCAGGTTCCGTTGCCGCGTTTTCTGCATCTGCAAACGACGGGAGTTGGATCGGTGCGGGAGTTGCGACTTTCTCTTGAATATCGGCGAGGATGACCCCGAGGCTCATCTGTTCCTGATGCGCAAGTGCGAGCACTTCTAAGACACCGGGGGATTCCTCGCTTGTTACGTCAATCACTTCCTCGTCGCGGGTAACAATTCCGACCCGCTTGCCTAAATTCGGTAGGTGAAACTGAATTAATTTCATTCTTTTAACTTTCCTTGCGGTTCGATGTAGAAAGTTTGGACAAGATCGTTTTCTCCGTATACCGGCTTTCCACTTCGTTCCAAGCTCGGCGCGCTTGTATTTAGGAAAATTCGAGTTGTGCCCACGCTTGAGCATCTTTTACAACCGCCTTTGGTGTCCTTTGCGAACGGAGTAGATGCCCTTGTGTTGTCCGAAGTGTCGGTTGTGTAGCATCTTGATATCGGAAGTCTAAACTCCATCGAACATGTCCAGCGCGGTTCGGTAGCCCACGGTGAAAAAGTAGATTACTAAAAATGACAACATCCCCCGGCAGAATCTCAATAGATACGGCATCCGCCTCAACCGGTTTGATGTAATCATCGTGAATGCGGAGGTAGTATTCGTCTTTTTCGTGTGGGACAACGCCCCACTTGTGGCTCCGCGGAATGAATTCCATGCACCCGTTTTCAACGTTAACCGGCACTAACGGTGCCCAAACATTCATCATCCGTAAGACATCCGCTTCTTTTGAAGTATAGCCTGCGTCTTGATGCCACAACACCTCCGTTCGTTTGTTTTCGGGTAGTTTCGGACGGACGGAATAGTTTGGGTACAATCGTATCTCTGGCCCTAAAATAACATCGGCGAGGTCAAGTAGGACGGGGTGCGCGAACACGCCGAAAAACCCTTCACGATGCAATTCTGGTCGAAAGATTGTCGGGTTTTCATTTGGGTAATTTTCATAGAGACGAATCAGTCGGGTTTCAAAAGTGGCATCGGGATGTGGGTTCGCCAGTTTTCCTTCAACTTGCCGTTGTAACGCGAGTTCATCAACTAACGCTTTACATTCGTGTTTAACGGCGTCGAGTGTCTCCGCTCCCAAAATGCCGTGCAGAATAGAGAATCCGTTCTCATTGAAATCGGTGATAACTGATTCCATTTTCGTGCCCTATTTTTAATCAGGACTTACGCAATTTTGTTCATCGCAGACGCTGTAAGAGGAGGCCCCTGTAAAAAACGCGGTCGGTTTCAGGCACAACCTAACAGGTTATGCTACAAAAGCGTGCGCTGCGTAAGTCCTATTAATGTGGAAACCGTGTGTTCTTGCCTACTAATTTCCTGCGGGGACGAGCCCTATTTTCACAAGGGTTTCGACGACTGCATACGCGCATTCTTCAATAGAGAGTGCGGCAGTGTTCACTGTAAGTTCTGGGTCCAGGGGCGGTTCGTAAGGTGCACTGATGCCTGTAAATTCCTTGATCTCTCCAGCACGTGCTTTTTTGTATAAGCCTTTCGTATCCCGTTCCTCGCAGACATCAAGTGGGCAGTCGACGAAAACTTCAACGAATCTATCCTCGGCGATGAGTGCGCGTGCCTGATCTCTGTCGGCGCGATAAGGCGAGATGAAGGCTGTCATGACGATTGTGCCTGCATCCGAAAAGAGTTTCGCGACTTCGCCGATGCGACGGATGTTTTCCTCTCGGTCTTCTGGCGAGAAGCCTAAGTTCTTGTTCAGTCCGTGTCGTACATTATCGCCATCTAAGACATAAGTGTGGTGCCGTTGGTGATGCAATACCTGTTCGACTGCGTTTGCTAACGTCGATTTACCTGAGCCGGAGAGTCCGGTGAACCAAATCACGCAGCCTTTCTGGTTCAATAATTTTTCTCTATCTTCTACCGTGACAGTCGCTTCGTGCCACGTTATATTGGTCGCTTTTTGTTGAGCCAATTCGATTATTCCTCACATAATAAGAAGTCAAAAAATTGAGGTGTTCCAAAGGTGCCTCTATTATCAGATCTGATAATACTACTATTATACGCGCGGATATAACGTGATGTCAACCAAAAATAGAGACATCCAGTTATCAGCTATCACGGGTCGGCTATTAGGTATCTATTTTCTGCCCCAGTTATGGTGGAAGATTTGACACCTAAGCAAGTTTCAATATTAAATTTGCACATCTCCGATCAATGTCGGGCGGGGAAACCCCGCCCCTACGGGGGTTGTGCCTGCGGAAAAATCGAAAAATTGATACTTTATTATTTAATATTGCTTATAGAGAAAAAAGAACTCCTTATAGGCGAGGTTTAGGTTACCTCGTCATGCTATAAGGAGTTCTCTTCGGTTCCCGTACTGTATTATTTATAAGATTGGATTTATGTTATACGGGCATTCAGCGGCTTTAATTTTCTGTTGAAGAAATTTCTGCCGCTTGGTTATCTGGTTCTTCCCAGTGTGCATATTTCTGAAGGGTCCGTATATCAATATTTAACGATTCAGCTGCCTTACGTAATGATGTATGTTGCTGAATACGTCTTTGGGCAACCGCCCGTAGGATTTGATTCTGGTTCATATCCCCTATATTGAGAGCCTCTACTTTTCTACTCATTCTCGGTAGATGAGAAACCTTAGAGCTATTCCACTGTCCAGTTACACGTGTTGAAAGGTCATACATAATTGCATGCCGCGTTTCTGGCTGGAGTGTTTCCCAAATTGCGTGTTGCGTCTCTGGCGGGAGTGTCTGCCAGACAGAGGCGAGCGTCTGGACGAATTCTGGGTAAATGTCCGGGAAATCTTTGCGCTCAAGTCTATCTGTTGTTGCGAGTGCTACAGCCGTTTGGATAGTGCTCCGAAGCTGCCGGATATTGCCAGGCCATGCTGCCTGTTCAAGAAGTTTGAGTGCCTCTGTGGTAATCCGTGTAATTCCTTTTCTATAAACAGCACTGAACTCGGTAATAAAAGCCGTTACTAACGGTGCGATGTCTTCTGTGCGTTCTCGAAGTGGGGGTAGATGAAGCATCATCCCCTTAAGCCGGTAGTAGAGATCTTCCCGAAATTCTTTTTCGGCGACTGTTTTCACAATATCCCTGTTTGTTGCAGCGATAATGTGAACATCAACAGTCAATGCCTCATTTCCACCGAGTCGTGTGAATGTAGCAGTGTCCAAAACGCGCAGAAGCATCTTCTGTGCGTCCAAGGACATTTCGGGGACCTCATCTAAAAAGAGGATCCCCCCGTCTGCAGCTTCAAATGCGCCTTGACGTTGACGTATCGCGCTCGTAAACGCCCCTGCTTCATGTCCAAAGAGTTCACTCTGGAGGAGTTCAGCGGAGAATCTACCGCAATTGATGGCGATAAACGGTTTACATTTCCGTGGGCTATTTTCATGTATGTATTTTGCGATGCCTTCCTTACCGACACCAGTTTCGCCGGTAATGAGGATCGGGATGTTTGATTTTACAACTTGTTGAATTGTTTCGTAACTCGCCTGCATAGGTGCTGATGGCAATTCGATAAATGCCGTCTGCTGGTTCATGATGTGCTCCTTAAGTATATTTTAATATGGATATGGACGAAGAATATATTTAAGATTGCGCAATTTTATTCGCTAAAAGCGGAGTGCAACATGATGCGTCATTACCACGTGCGCCCTTTCTTTTGCTTGTAGAAAATATAATTGCGATGGCACGGAAACCAGTTTCCATAGCAAATTGTGTATGTTTTTTTGCATTAATTTGCATTAGTGCTAACCATTAACGCTATATTTGGATTTTTGGTTGACTTAAAATGTTGCATATACACAAAAGCCTGATGGAATTCTGTACTTTAGATCAAAAGAGACAGTCTATGATAAGGATATTATGCCTGCTTTATGCTCAGTTTTTAAGACCCTATTACTCTTCTGATTCTTCCCATTGTGCGTATTTTTGCAAGGTTCGGAGATCAATATCTAATGATTCAGCTGCTTCGCGTAAGGATGTGTGTTGCTCAATACGCCTCTGGGAGACTGCTCGTAGAATTTGATTCAGGTTCATGTTTTCGATATTGAGCAATCCGCCTTCCTCGCTCGTTTTCGGCATGTAGGAAGCTTGCAAGGTGCGCCAGGGTTCTGGTGCCCGCGTTGAGAGTTCATGCGTAATTGCATGCTGCATTTCTAATGGAAGTGTTTCCCAGATTGCATGCTGGGTTTCCGAAGGGAGTGTCTGCCAGATAGAGATGAGCGTCTGAACGAACTCAGGATATATATCTGGAAAATCTTTGAGTTCGAGTTCATCTACTGTTGCGAGTGCTACAGCCGTTTGGACAGTGCTCCGAAGCTGCCGGATATTGCCAGGCCATGCTGCTTGTTCAAGACGCTTGAGAGCCTCTGAGGCAATACCGGTGACGTTTTTCCCATATTCGGTGCTGAACTCGGTAATAAAGGCAGTCACTAACGGTGCGATGTCTTCTGTGCGTTCTCGGAGTGGGGGTAGATGAAGCATCATCCCCTTAAGCCGGTAGTAGAGATCTTCCCGAAATTCTTTTTCGGCGACTGTTTTCACAATATCCCTGTTTGTTGCAGCGATAATGTGAACATCAACAGTCAATGCCTCATTTCCACCGAGTCGTGTGAATGTAGCAGTGTCCAAAACGCGCAGAAGCATCTTCTGTGCGTCCAAGGACATTTCGGGGACCTCATCTAAAAAGAGGATCCCCCCGTCTGCAGCTTCAAATGCGCCTTGACGTTGACGTATCGCGCTCGTAAACGCCCCTGCTTCATGTCCAAAGAGTTCACTCTGGAGGAGTTCAGCGGAGAATCTACCGCAGTTGATGGCGATAAAGGGTTTATCTCTTCGTAAACTACTTTCATGAATATATCTTGCGATGCCTTCCTTACCGACACCGGTTTCGCCAGTAATGAAAAAGGGGATTTTTGACTTTACGACTTGCTGGATTATGTTATAAATTGCCTGCATAGGTGGTGATGGCAATTCAATAAATGTCGTCTGTTGGTTCATAAGTGCTCCTTTAAAACTGAATCACGTTACTTAAGCAAATTTCGTGCCAATGCCTGTCACGACATGCAGTATATTTACACCAAATGATCGCTGAAATTTTAAAGAGTTTTTTCATACTGCTATCCTTGTAAACGCACGTATCCACTGGGATTTGTCAAATAGAGCGTCAGCGTTCATCTTTTTTCGAGAGCCGCACTATTGAAGAAATGAAGGGTGTTTGTAACGTTTTGTCGATTATCAGCACGCAAAAATTGCAGTATGTAGTGCAAAAAATGTTTATTGTATGGAGATAGGGTGTGTGGAAAACCAAGAACTCGTGGTTTATAGTAGATCCCGTAATTACTTACACACTTTCCTCCCCTACGGGGCTGGGTTTCTGGGGGTTACGGTTTTCTACAGAGATGCCGCCCCTACGGGACTCAAGAGGTTTTTGAAGTCATCAAGGTTTCCGCGTAGAACCCGGTTCGGTTAGGAAACCGAACCTACCGGCCTGGGGGTCGCGACGGTTATTTTTCTTAAATTGACACTTATGGTGTATCTCATGGAGGCACGGGAACCAACAGCTTATGCTACAAAGTGGCAACTTGGGTTATAATACGCTGCTTCGTGTTACCAACGCGTCGTCTCTGTTTTCCTGAGAGAGTTCTTATCAATTATCGTCAAAGAGATGGTGCGTCTATGGAAAACAGAAGAGCGTTTTCGGCAACATTTATTTTTCTCAGAGATGGACGATGGATAAATTCTAAAATGAGGACTGATACTGAGTCCGCCTAAATAGCACCTTTTGCGGAGAATTTGACAATTTTTGAAAAACGGTATGCAATTATTGCATTATATCCTACGGTGCTTACGTATTGGTAGTGGATAAGAGGTTGCTGACAAGCAATGTATTAGTCTTGTAGATTTTGGCAAAAAGGACTTGCTTAGGATTAATAACAAAAACAGAAAAGTGCCAATCTAATTTGATGGGTTTTCGATGATACGGATAACTTGATTCACCGGATTTTCTGTCTTTGAGAAACCGACTGTCTGGTTACGTCCGTTTTGCCACTTTACTTTGATAGATTGAATCGTTTCTTGTGTACTGATACCGAAGTGAAGGGTAGGATCGCTACTGGAGGCGTAGCTTCCACCACAGATTGCTTCTTTGAACAGTGTTTTCTTGTTTGTTTGTACCCAGACTTTTGCCCCGATGCCGTTGCGATTGCTTTCAGTGCCGACGAGTTGGATTTTCACCCAATTGTGCTTTCGGTGGGCTGCCTGAGAATCGTTTCGCAAGAGTGCCGGGGTTTCACCGCAGCACGTGACAAGAATATCCATCGCGCCATCGTTGTTATAGTCGCCGGTGGCTACACCGCGTGCGACGACTCGACGTTTGAAAAATGGTCCGGCTGTCTCAGATAGATCGCTGTATTGTCCGGTTTCAATGTTCCCAAAGATCTGGCACTGTTGTTTGTAGGAAAGTGATGGCGTGATTTCTGATACATTATCCCACACATGTCCGTTTGCGACGAAAAGTTCAAGCGTCCCATCATTGTCTGCGTCGAGAAATTGCGCCCCGAAACCGAGTTGTGAGAAACTCGGATCCGCGAGGCCGGTTTTGAAGGTGGTCATCGTGTAGAAACCGTCGCTGTCATTGTGAAAGAGACTGTTAATTTCCAGAGAGAAGTTTGTGACAAGGAGGTCTGGCAACCCGTCATTGTCGTAATCGCCAGCGGCGATCCCCATACTGGCGGTTGCGCGTCCTTCTGAGTTATAAGCGACCCCTGCTGTGATGGCGACATCTGTGAAAGTTCCATCACCGTTGTTGTGGTGGAGAAAATCGGGAACAGCGTCGTTGGCGACGAAAATATCAGGATAACCGTCGCTGTTGTAGTCTGTGAAGAGCGTTCCTAACCCTTTTCCGGCTTGGTGTAGTCCCGCGCGAGTTGTAACATCTGTGAAAGTGCCATCGCCGTTGTTTCGGTAGAGCGTATCACGGGCACCCGGGTATTCGTGTGGTCCACAGTAGATATGAACACCTTCCAAAAAGCAGGCGTGGGCTGTTTCGAGGCGATAGTCCAGATAATTCGCTACATAGAGGTCCAAATATCCGTCAAGGTCGAAATCGCCGAAGGACGCACTGACACTCCAGCTGCCGTCCCCTACACCGGCGCGGGACGTAACGTCTGTGAAGGTGCCGTTCCCATTGTTCCGATACAGTTGGTTTTTGCCGAAGTTGGTGAGATAGAGGTCAGTGTCTCCGTCGTTGTCATAGTCTGCAGCAAGGCATCCCATACCGTATCCGTGGTTTTGTTGCAATCCTGCTGCTTCGGTTACATTGACAAATGTCCCATCACCGTTGTTGCGATAAAGCGCGTCCGAGTGATTTGCATGTCTGACGGATTGAACATCTTGGCTGAGGGAGCCGCTATTGACAAGGTAGATATCGAGATGTCCGTCGTTGTTGTAATCAAAAAAGAGGCCGCCAGCACCCATCGTCTCAGGTAGGTATTTCTGTTTAGATGCCCCGTTGGTATGTTTAAAATGAATGCCAGCTGCCTGCGTTTGATCTGTGAAACGGAGTGTCGTTTCAGCTGCGTTTAGTGTAGCAGCGTAGTTAGCAAGTATCAGGCAGATGTGTAGGAGGGTTTTTGTTTTCGCACCGAGCGAGAGATAACAGTGAGTTCTCAATTTTCCGTATATCCCGCGTTGTTGGTAATAATTTAAAAAATAAAGGCATCCAGTGAATGGATGCCTTTAAGTGTTTATTTCCGTTAGAATCCGCTTTTGAGTGCGCCCCAAGTTGTCGTCAACTTGTTTTGCGGTTCAACAGCCGTCTGCGGGTTGGTTTCATTCGGATCAAATTCGATATCTGTTGTCGCGAAAATTTGGTCGATGTATGTACCGTCTTCGCGGTGTGCGATATGGAGTGTGTGCTCACCTGCGGAAAGTTCGACGGGAACCGGATCGTCGCCGTGCTGGGTAAGTTCCAATCCTTCAAAAGGGCCGTTGCGTGAATTCAATCGGAACCAGACCCAGTCCGTCGTATAGTTTTCCCGGAGTTCTCCTGCTTCATAGAAATCCCAGATATTCATGGGGCCGTCATTGGTAGAGGTAACATCGCCGTCCACTGTATCGAGTGCCCAGTAACAGGAGTTATCGGCAACTGACGGTGCAATCACACGTCCCCAGAAATGCCAATCATCTGCCTCGACTGAGAATTCGTATTTCACCCAGTCCCCGCCATCGTTTCCAGCACCGTTGGCTGAACCGATGAAAGCCCCGCCTGATGCTTCGGCGACGGTGTAATCGTCTACGCCTTCACCTGCGTTGCCCGGCTGGTCGGATGGGGTTTCAAAGGTTTGGAATTTTTCGCCATTGATAGCGTCATAGTTTTCCGCTTCCCAACTAATGTATTTTTGCGCGAATGCGGGTGAGACGATCAGGCTTAGCACTGCCAGTAAAATGAGAGTTCGCATTAACAACCTCCTTAGAGTCGTAGATTAAAACCATTATAGCACAACGAGAAAAAAGATGTGAATTTTCTTTTTCTGTGTCCTCAATTTCCTAATTAAGTCTTAGTACCGACATCATATTTCCCGGTCTACATCAATGCGTCTTCAACCTCTTCAGGAAGTTCCACTGTGCTTGGGTCAACATCAATCGGATATTCAGTGCCGTACGCTTCGACGAGATCATCAAAGGTGACGTTGTCTACACGTTCCAGGTCATCACCGGGGTGGACGAGCAACACGCTGTAGCAGCTATCACAACCGACGAGGTCTACGTCGTCTTGTTCGATCGGAAACTGCGTCAGTGGATTATTACAATCAGGACAAGGTAACATATAGATTTCTCCTCGGAGTTGTCTAAATCTCCGTATCGGGTGCTGGTTGTTTGAAGATTAATTTTTTAATTCGGTAATTTTTGGGGAAGTCCGGTTCGGTTAGGAAACCAAACCTACCGGGCCTGGAGGAAATATAGAATTACCGAAATATTTTCTTAAACTTCATTTAATCAGCAGCGGGTGCGAAGGTTTCCGGATTTTCCGCCGCTGCATCGTAATCATCAATCAGTTCTGTAATAACAGGGTTATCACCACAGAGTGGGCAGTTTTCGTCTCTATTAATTTTCATTTCACGATAGGTCATACTGAGCGCGTCGTAGAGGATCAGCCTGCCGATAAGGGGTTCGCCGATACCGATAATGTATTTAATCGCTTCAGTTGCCATCATGACACCAATTACGCCTGGGAGCACGCCCAGGACACCGGCTTCACTTCAGCTGGGGACCATGCCGGGCGGTGGTGGTGTCGGAAATAGGCATCGGTAGCAAGGTCCTTCGTGTGGTTTGAAGAGCGTGACCTGTCCCTCGAATTGGAAGATACTGCCGTGAACGACGGGTTTATTCATCAGCACAGCCGCGTCGTTGACGAGGTAACGGGTAGCAAAGTTGTCGCAGCCATCTACAATCAGATCATATTCCGAGAAAATTTCTTCAACGTTATCGGCAGTGAGCCTGAGGTTATACGGTGTGATATTGATGTCAGGGTTCAACGACTTAATGGTTGTCGTTGCGGATTGAACCTTCGGTGTGCCGACGGATTCTGTACGGTGGAGTATCTGACGCTGTAGGTTACTTAATTCGACGACATCGGAATCGATAATACCGAGATGTCCGATGCCTGCGGCACCGAGATAGACGCCCGCGGGCGAACCTAACCCGCCCGCACCGACCATCAAGACTTTAGCATTAAGCAGTTTCGCTTGTCCCTGCTCACCGACCTCAGTGAGCATAAAATGTCGGCTGTAACGATCGAGTTGCTCATGGCTCATCGGTTTATCTTGGACTGTCGGTAGACCCGCAGCTGCCCAATCGCGATAGCCGCCCGCGAGGGACACGGTGTCGGCGCACCGCATTTCACGGAGCGACTTCGCGGCGAGAAGGGAACGGAGTCCTGCCGCACAATAGACGATGACTTTTTGGTCTCGGTCTGGGATGTAGTTTTCAACGGAAAATTCGAGCATACCGCGTGTGACATGGACAGCGTCCGGAATATAACCGGCACGATATTCGTCTTCATCGCGCACGTCCAGTAACACGAAATCGCTCTCTTTATCCTGTTCGGCTTTCACCTCAGTAACCGTCACTTCTGGTATTTCTGTTTTGGCTTCCTCAACGATTTGTCTGTAGGATTTCATAAGATTTTCTCCTGCGAAAAAAGAATATAGAGGTAGCGGATTTTCATATTCTTACGCTATAAGTTTTAGTCTCTTGCGCTGGCACAATTATATCACAGGGTGCGTGATATTGTCAATGTTTTATTTTTTGGTATTCATTAAAGAGGGCTTATAGGATCGACCGCTCCCCGACAAAACGGAATATTCCTTTGATTTTTCACTTGACTTTTGCGCCCAACAAGAGGTAAACTTAATGCGTATCTACACTGGTACGCGCCTTATGGGATGCCGAAATTCTTACACACGGAAATATCCCCGTAACTTGTGTAAAGAATCGCTTCAAGGTTTATCCAGAACTATCACTTTTAACGTGAACGGAGAGACACTCATGAAACATATTGTTGACAACGTTAATAAGATGCCTCTTAGGATTAAGACGCTTGATCTGGCTGGACGAGTACCAGGCCCTGATTCTATTGAGCTCCTGCGGAGAGTCGACGCAAGTTTGGGATACCATCATTTGCCGATCAAGGGTAATTAATTGGAAACTATCCGATGATGGACGCGGCTTTCAACCTGACTTTGTGCTGTTCTTACGTGAGAAAAACGGGGCATCGCTGAGTTACCAACTTTTTATTGAATCTAAAGGCGAGCATCTGGCAGCAAATGATCGGTGGAAAGAGGATTTTCTGAAAGAAATTTGTGCTGAATATCGCAGTAAAATCCTGACAGAGAATAGCAAATACCGAATCATCGGTGTCCCGTCATTTTATCACGAGAGATATGAAAATCAATTCAAAGATGAACTCAATGCAGCGTTGATAGAAACCGCTCAAACGTCAGAACAAGATGAATTAATGCATTCACCCTAAAGACTGGAATACACTATCACGGAATAAGGAGGCATTGATGTTCAACGCAAACCCTTTCCACCAACCCGGGCAATGGTACCGAGGCAATACACATAGTCATAGTACAGAATCCGACGGTCAACTTTCCATGTCGGATCGCTTCGCGGCATACCGTGAGGCAGGCTACGATTTCCTCGTGCTAACAGATCATCGTAAGGTTAATGACGTGAGTGCTTACAGTACGTCAGACTTTCTGGCGATATCCGGCAGCGAAGTACATCCTGAAAACCCCTATGGGGGTGCGATACATCACTTTGTAGCGATTAATATTCATGAGGCAATCAATTGTGCGAAGATGCATCCGAACGCAGTGCTTGATGAGATTAAGGCGCAGGGCGGCGAAGCCGTTTTATGTCATCCGTATTGGTCCGGGCACACGATTACAGATTATCTGCCATTGCGGGGTTACTTCGCCATTGAGGTCTACAACGACGGCTGTATGGAGATCGGCAAAGCGTTTTCAGAACAAGCTTGGGACGATTTGCTGGATAGAGGTGGACCTGTTCTCGGCATCGCTTCGGATGATTCACACGGCACCGAACACGATTGCTTCCACGGATGGATTATGGTCAAGGCAGAGGAGCTGACGATTGCAAGTATCATGGAAGCACTCAGGACCGGCGCGTTCTATTCTACAATGGGACCCGAAATTACGGATCTGACGTTAGAGGATGAAGCGTTGACAGTCAAATGCTCACCGGCACAATCAATTGTTTTTAAAGCACAATGTAGTCGAGGGCAGCGAATTCTGCCACCTAACGGCGAACTCTTGACGGAGGCGATCTATAACATTCCGGAAAGTGCCAAGTATGTTCGCGTTGAAATAACAGACGAAACCGGCAAAAAAGCTTGGTCGAACCCTTTCTTTTTGTAAGGTAAGTATCTTGAAAGCCCCTGTTGTCTTTTAGAAGACGTTGTGGTGTGCTCCTCTTGGTGTGCCAAACGGATGATGGATTGGCGATAGTTTAGTTTGATCAATTATTGACAAGTGGATTTTGAATATGCTAAAATAGAACTGGACGTGCAGGACGCGTCAACAGATTCATAAATCAGCATCTCCTAATAACTTGAATACATTATTACGGAACAAGGAGTCAGTTATGTTCAACGCAAATCCTTTTCAGCAACCGGGACAATGGTACCGTGGGAATACGCATAGCCATAGCACAGAATCCGATGGTCAGCTTCCTATGGCGGATCGCTTCGCGGCATACCGTGAGGCAGGTTACGATTTCCTTGTGCTAACAGATCACCGTAAGGTTAACGATGTGAGTGCTTACAGTACGTCAGACTTTCTGGCAATATCCGGCAGTGAAGTGCATCCGTCAAACCCTTACGGCGGTGCGACGTATCATTTTGTAGCGATTAACATTCATGAGACGATCAATTGCGCGAAGATGCATCCGAACGCAGTGCTTGATGAAATCAAAGCGCAGGGTGGTGAAGCCGTTTTGTGTCACCCTTATTGGTCTGGACACACGATTACAGATTATTTGCCGTTACGCGGGTACTTCGCCAT
The DNA here is from genome assembly GCA_028824575.1 of Candidatus Poribacteria bacterium. Lineage (GTDB taxonomy): Bacteria > Poribacteria > WGA-4E > WGA-4E > WGA-3G > WGA-3G. Next base: position 16,940 of record JAPPDN010000324.1, read on the forward strand.
TGAGGTCTACAACGACACGTGTATGGGCATCGGCAAAGGTTTCTCGGAACAGGCATGGGACGACTTGCTGGATAGAGGTGGCCCTGTTCTCGGCATCGCTTCGGATGATGCACACGGAACCGAGCACGACTGCTTTCACGGGTGGATTATGGTGAAGGCGGAAGCGTTGACGATTGAGAGTATCATGAAAGCGTTCCGAACCGGCGCGTTCTATTCTACGCTCGGACCCGAAATTGAAGATATGGCGTTAGAGGATAACGAGGTAACAGTTAAGTGTTCGCCAGCACAATCGATTGTTTTTAAAGCGGAGTGTAGTCGCGGGCGACGAATTCTCCCGTCAGACGGTGAACTCTTGACTGAGGCGACATATAGCGTTCCGAACGGTGCTAAATACGTTCGCGTTGAAATAACAGACGAAACCGGTAAGAAGGCCTGGTCAAATCCGTTCTTTTTCTAAGATAGACATCTTGTTATCTTTCACGGGTGCGACGATGCAAAATATTTTGGTGTGTCAAACAGGCGGCTGGATCGGCGATATGGTGTTATTAACACCTGCATTGCGAGCTTTGAAACATGCCTATCCGGAATCCAATTTGGCACTCCTGTTACGACCGCGTGTCGCGGATTTGATGGAAACGCACCCGTATGTTGGTACTTGTATTATTGATACCAAAAGCCGTGGTCGCTACCGGTCTCTAACGAGATTGGTACGTCAGCTACGCGGTGCTGTGTTTGATGTTGCGATTGTGTTGCATCCCACCTCGTTCCGAAACGCATTGTTACCATTCCTTGCGCGGGTACCGATACGTGTCGGGACAAACGTCAGCGGGCGCGGGATGTTGCTAACCGCATCGTGTAAGGACACTACAAATGTCCATGAGGTGCATCGGTATTTACGGGTTCTGCGGCTTCTCGATATCAACACCGATACAGATGTTCTGGAGTTTTGGCATACGGATGCTGATCGAGAGATGATTCAGGACCTCTTGCATGCTGAAGGGGTTTCTGAAACCGATCGGCTTGTCGCTCTCAATGTAGGCACAACGTGGCGTACAAAACGGTGGGATATGGCGAATTTCGCTGAGGTTATTCACCAAATTGAACACCTTATCCCGGATGCGAGAATTATATTGACCGGTTCATTTGCAGAGCGGACACTTGCAGATGACTTGCCTGCTTCACTACCGGCGATTGATCTCATCGGAAAAACGTCAATTTTACAACTCGGCGCGCTTTTAGAGAGATGTGAAGTGTGTTTAACCTGTGATAGCGGACCTATGCACATCGCTGCCGCAGTCGGTACACCAACAGTTGCGCTCTTCGGTCCAACGGATCCGCTCCGCCATAAGCCTTATGGTGCCGGACATACAATTATAGAGAAACCTGTCGAATGTCGTCCGTGCTATAAGCGGACGTGCCATCGGCAGGATGCACCGCGCCTATGCATGAC
>JAPPDN010000733.1 GCA_028824575.1 Candidatus Poribacteria bacterium
TCGGCATACTCTTCACCGAGAACGTGGACAAGGTGCGCGAGGCCATCGCCGCGGTGCACTTCCAGCCCGCCCAGGGCAAGGTGGCGACCGGCGACGCCTGATCCGGCGGCCGGTGGCACCTGATCGGCGGCCGGTGGCACCTGATCGGCGGCCGGTGGCACCTGATCGGCGGCCGGTGACGCCTGACCGACCAGGCGTTTGAAACACAGACAACGCAGTTGCAATAAAAAGGCATCCAGGACATTCGGTCCCGGATGCCTTTTTTAGCGAATTGGTCCGCGAAAGGAGAGGCCTAACTGCTGAACTGCCAGCGTCTAACGTCGTCGAAACGGTCAAAGTCCCTGTCGAATGACGCTACGTGGTCGCCTCGTAGGAATCGCAGGAGTACATTGGTATCTAACAGGAATATCGTTATTTGTACCTTGCCACTCTGGCCTTACGTGCAACCTCTCGTTCCTCGGTTTTGGACGCGGATGGATTGCCATCTGTGAGAAAGCCATAAAGATCCTTGAGTGTTTCAGACTCGGCCCTCACCACAACCCCACCATCAAACAGTTCATAAATAAGCCGTTGCCGTGGCTTGAGGTGAAGTGCTCTTCGTACTTCGGCCGGGATGATGGTCTGCCATTTCTCGGTTAGAATCGATTTGATCATAGAATGCATCTCATGTTCATTGCTATGGAATTGATCCTCCCTCGCGGACGGGTCAGGGATTCCGAGTCAATGTCGCAGCAGGTCGGATCCCGTCGATGATACGAAGTCTGTCACTGGCCAGCTTTCTGAAGTCGCATTCCACCTGGATTTCTTTCCAAAACTGATCTGACTGATTGAAAAAGGCCCCAAAACGAATCGACATGGATGGCGTAATCGACCGCCGACCGTGCACAATCTCGTTGATCGCATGCGGTGCAATCCCGATGGCTCGTGCCATGGCGTTTTGCGAAATGCCCATAGGCTTGAGATACTGCTCAAGCAGAATCTCACCGGGTGTGATGGATTTGTTCATGGCTATTTCCTATGTGGAGAAACCGTCGAATTTTAGATTGCAGGTAGAAACCCCACCATCATGGGAAGTTAGCAAGCAATGTTCCTGGATCAATTCGTTTAAACTGTCCTGACTTACATTCCAGTAAAAAACGTCCTAATATAGACTTACCGAGCGTCCACATAGTTATCTGAGCAGCATGAACGTTGAAAGGGGCATAGTCACAATACGCGGATCGTATACTTTGGCAGAATCGTCCTGCGTAATTAGCAGGCCGAAACTGGCGTTGTTGACTGCCTTCTCGAGGAACGAACGGATTCCGAGTGTATCACGATTTGGATCTATCCGTCGCTGATACTTGATTTCTACGGGTACTCGCTGCGTGCCGACCGTCAGAACAAAGTCCACTTCACGGTCTGTACCTCGCTCGGGAAAATGTGCAATATCCAAACCATGAATAGTCGAAGCAACCGAGCCGAAGACACTCTCGGCAATATGGCCTGCAAGTGTAGTGAGTTCGGGGTATTTCTCTAAGGCTTCGGGTGTAAGCGGGATCTGTTCCTGAAGCCAACTAGCACGCAAACCGTGGTCGACAAGACACAGTTTAGGACTCCCTCGCTTCCTTTTGAGCCGAATTTCGAGGGGCCGAATTAGCCGAACGAGAAGCGTATCATCAAGAAACTTCAAGTATGCCAATACTCGTTGGATACCGATGTTTGCGCTTAGCGATTGGCGAACTTCATCGGCTAGAGTCGAAATCGTGGGCGTTTGCCCGGCATATCTGCAGACTAGACGAAACAGTTCCTCCAACAGTAACGGATCCCTTCGTCTACCACGAGACCCTATCCGAAGGTCGTGTTGGATAACGCGCTTGATCACCGTTTCGTTCAGTTGATCCGCGAGCAAGGTCCATTCTGACTTTTCCTCCTTGTGAACGAGTGGATAACCTCCACGTTCTGAAAAGTAACGAAAGGACTGACTTCTGAATTGCTCATGAGCTCTGCCGTGAAATTGGAGTTCTTCCCAGAACGCCTTGTCAATCAGAACTTGAAGACCGTTATCGTGAAAATATGGCTCGGGAGCATCCAACCCGCGAATGGCACCGATTTCGGTAAGTGATAAAACGCCCGCTTCTATCGTACTTATCCGTCCTGCTAGACTATCCCTACCCATTTCGATCCGCAGGGCAGAACTACCAGTGACTACGACTTTCACCGAGGCGTTGTCCACAAGAGATTTGAGCTGGGCGTGCCAGTTGTCGACATTCTGAACCTCATCAAAGAAAAGGTATGCCTTCTGGCGATCCCGCGCTAACGCGTTGAAACGTTCCGGTGCGATCTCCCGTTCAAACCAATCCGAGATTGACAGAATCGGATCGGGCATCCTCTTTAACGAAGCCAATTCATCGAATTGGACCCGGAGGATGCACCTGGGGGGCACCCCTGCTTTCAGTAAGTCCTCTATAAACTGAAACTGTGCGGTGGTCTTACCGACCTGGCGTGGACCACGGACCACGACAATTGGCGCGATTTCCGCTTCCAGACGACGGCGCATCTGCTCGACCAACTGACGTCGCGTTTTCGGTTGGACTGGTACGGGGCTTCCTTCCCACCAGGGATTCAGGCGGCGTAGTTCGGCAGTCAACTGTGGAGGAAGTCCAAAATCAATAAACAATGGGTTTTGTGTGGTCATGAAAGAACCTTAACCTTCGGATCAACAGATTACGATGCAAATACCTGTCATCAGCAAGATACTCGTTCTGTGCGATCATTACTCACTTAGCTCTGGCTAAATCACAACTTAATTCCTAAATTAGTCGTTGCTATGTAAATGGGGAAGCGCTTTGCAACACGACCACACCGCAACGCGGTGGACCGGTATTCCCAGGTCCGCATAGCATCCAGGGCTTCCAGAGTACTTCGCCATTCAATTTACTAAAGCCTGAGCCGTAGTGAGAATTTAGATTCCACGTTGGCTTTCGTTTCCGTCTACTGTTAAAGGAGCAGAAATGCCATCTCTTTTCCTTCGACGAATGTCTGAAGAAGAGCGTAATGACCTTGTAAAACGGCTGCACAGTTCCCAAAATGGGAGTTGTTTCATTTGTGAGAAGCCAATCGACATGAATGTCCATGCGGGCCACGTTGAGATTGATCATATTGAGCCGATTGCAGGTGGAGGAAAAGATGCTCCAGAGAACTTTGCTCTAACGCATGCTTCTTGTAACCGAGTAAAGCAGGCTAGTGACCTCCGTGTTGCCAGGATCCTATCACGATTTCAAGACATCGTTGATGAAGTTGAGAAGGAAAACAGATCGCCAAACTTGGGTGACATACTCAACAGGTACGAAGGTTCCAGGTATGACCTCCCAGTAGCAATCAATGAGACTACAATCAAGGTATCCTTCCCGGATATTGGGGAAAACGATCTCTCTGTTTACCCGATCCAGTTAGATCAGATGTCGGGATTTAGGTCTGCATTTCTCAGCCTTCCTATTCAATACCTTCATCACGACGATCATATCAATCCTCGAGCAATTGGCGGTAACTTGAGAAAACTGGTGGAGGAGTTTCACAAGAAAATCCCACAACTTCACATTTCGCTTGGATGGATTGATACATCCCAGGGTACTCCTGCCAAAGTCAGGATTTTTGACGGACAACATAAGGCGGCTGCTCAGGTTTTGCTAGGTACGACTTGGATGCCAGTTCGAGTCTTCATCGACCCCAATCGTGATACGTTGTTGACTGCAAACACTCATGCCGGAACCACACTAAGACAGATAGCATTTGATAAATCAGTCCAACGCAGTCTAGGCAGTTCTTTATTGGCTGATAGAATGGATAGGTATCGTAAAAGCTTAGGCAAGGAAGACGATGATGAGAGTTTCTCAGAACGCGACCTAGTGAACCATTTCAAAGGAGAGAGCCGTGAAGTAAGACGCTACATAACCGACCGAGTCCGGGCAAGTGTCACGAACCACGTTGATAACAAGCTACGTGACTACATAGACTTCGGTGGTCGCGGGGTACAAAAACCTTTGAGTTATAGCACCATTGATAAAACATTCTACTCATTCTTCATTCTTGGTGAAGTCTTAGAGACACCATTCAACCACAAAGCCGAGGAAGGAACGAATCCTCGCCAACTGGAGATCGAACAAATCGTTCGACTCATGAACATCATTGCAGAAAAAGTTTATGTGGGTATGTTCGATCCTTCATTGGGAACCCGTAGGATAGAATATGATATAGTTAACGGAAAGGACATTCCTGAACCTCACTTGCGCGCCTTCAGGATGGCTAAAGAGGAAGTGATCTACAACTGGCTAAGTTACTTGGGACAAATCGTCCAGAACTTTTTCATCACTAACGGTCTTCCAATCGACGTAAAAAAACTGTTTCAGTATAACATTCCAGAAACGTGCTGGGGTAACATAGAGAACTTCATTGACGCTCTATCTGGTCTCTCACTGTGGGTTAATAGGGACCTTGCTAGTTCAGTTTTTGGAGGTAAGCAAAATTACAGTTACTGGCAGTCAATATTTGAAACGGGGGCTACTCCGGATGGTTTTCAGGTAATGTCCTCTGGCATTAACTTGATGGATATGATCAAGCAAAACGGTGAATAAGTTAAACTGGCATAGCCACTTCGGTAACTGTCAGGCCTGGCAGGTTGCTGTATTCCGTGTGTCAGAGTAAAGCCGTGGTACTCGGTTGAAGTCCGAACTGTCATTTCACTCATTTGCCGAATAAGCACTATACAAGGTCCTCGGCAAGTACTCGTATATAGAGAAGACCTCTTTATTACCTACTGGAACAATACGGCGAGTTCAAGAACCTTGATCACGCGACCATAAGAACGGAGTTTTTAAGCGTACCCTACCCGTCGTAAGGCCATCAGCCGCTCGTTCCTTAGTCATTACTGTTTTGTTCAATTTTGAGCGTCACTTTACTGTAGCACATGAGATCTGCCTGTCAGCTGTGTTTCTCTCCGTAGCAGCGAAAGGCAAGATCATCCCTGGTATGATGGAGGTATGTCCTCATCGGAGCAATTCAGAATGGTAGAGTTAAAGTTGACGTTTTGGATCATACCGACATTCACGGTACCCGACGTTACTCTCCTCCGGTAGCGGATTAGGAACGGCATACGTAATGGCTATTCGACCTCGGAATCGGCTCTGATATCCTGCAAAAGATGGCCCAAACTAAAACCGAAGTCAAACCAACCATAGTTCATCAAAACCCCTCGATTGGTCAGACAGTACCGAATCTCCAGTCCGGGTCCGTTGAAGCCCCTACCTCAGTCTTACTGGTACATCCACCAAATCTTACTGTGGCTTCCCGTATGTAGTTCAGGAATCTGAGTCGGCGCGCTTGCAGAATGGAACCCGTCAATGAGGCGAGGTATGTCGCTGGCGAGCTATCCAAAATCGCAGTCCATTTGGAATCCATTAGATGACAATAGGACCTAGTTCACGACACGAAATAAAAGCATGACGACCGCCGGGATTGGTACAATTGGTATCGGTCAAGGCAGTAGTGAACCTGAGACTCACACAGCTCTTGATCGTTAGCACCGTCAATCCTAAATAGAATTGAACCTTGTCAGTTATCCATTGGTTGACATTCTAGTGATTTCCTACCATTTTTCTTCTGGCTTACAGGCAGAAACGTTATCGTGCCTTCGCGATATAAGATGAAACGTCAGGATGCGAGATTGCTCCGTCCATTCCTTGTGTGCTACATTGTCGTTTCAGTGTAGTTATCCAAGCACCGTTCCGCATAGGAGTGCCTGTAAGCCGTTTTCTTCGATTTTATTTTGCCGTCAGTCGGTCCCACTAAAAAACACGAATATCCACTCACAAGCTAACTGAATGACAAAGCTTAGTGTGAGATAGCACATTGGTTTACAAGATGTTACGATTCTACACAATTCTGGAGTGGTCCGAGGGATCATACCGTAACAAACAACGGAACAGGTTAATATGAGCCACTTGGAAAACATCCAAAAGGCTCAAACCCTTAAGGACATAGCGGCTATCCTCCGCGTACAGGCGAAATACATTTCATACTTCCTGTATAAACTGCCTGAATCCGCAAAGTACTATACCTTCGAAATTCCGAAACGCAACGGTGAGATGCGGGTAATAAACGCGCCTCAACCTCGTTTGAAAATGCTTCAGAGGCGATTAGCGGACACACTCTACAGATGTGTTACGGATATCTATGGTGAACCACCAAATCGTCTCCTATCCCACGGCTTTTTAAGATCCCGATCGATCTTCACCAATGCTTCGCTGCATAAAAATCGACGTTATGTACTTAATATGGATCTCAAAGATTTCTTCCCTTCGTTCAACTTCGGGCGCGTTCGTGGCTATTTTATGAAAGACAACCGATTTGAGTTACATGAGAGAGTAGCGACCATCATCGCACAAATTGCGTGTCATAATAACGAGTTACCTCAGGGCAGCCCGTGTTCCCCGATCATTACGAATCTGATTGGACATCTACTTGATGTTCGACTTGTTCGATTCGCCCAACAAAACAAATGCAGCTATTCGCGCTACGCCGATGATATAACCTTTTCCACGAATCTGAAGGAGTTCCCCGCCGAACTGGCGCTACCAACTGATGAAAGTTCTCAGAATTGGCAACTAAGCGCAGCCTTGCTGAGCGAAATACATAATGCTGGCTTTGAAGTAAACAAAGACAAGACCCGGATGCAGTTTCGTGGGTCACGACAAACGACAACCGGTCTAATCGTCAATAGGAAAGTCAATGTTAGATCGGAGTACTACAAGAATGTGCGCGCAATCTGCCATCAGTTGTTCTCAACAGGAACCTATTACATATCAGACCCTGAGAATCCAGTAAGGGATAAAAACAAAGTAGAGGGAATGCTCAACCACCTGTATTACATAAAAGATCTCGCTGATATTCGACCAGATTCAATAAAAAAGAAAGAACCGCTCGCAATTCAGGAATTGTACAAAAGGTTCTTGTTTTATAAGCATTTTGTGACCTTGGATAATCCGTTAATTGTAACAGAAGGTAAAACCGACCCTATCTATTTACGGATTGCGATCAAGAAGTTAAAAGAACACTACCCACAACTTGGAGAGCTTGTTGACGGCAAGTTTCGCAGTAACATCAGGTTTATGAACTATACCACCATGACAAAAAAAATACTTCAACTTGGTGAGGGCACCTCGCAAATCAACGAATTCATACGAACTTATAAAAAGGTGATGAACACATTCAAATTCCGGCCACTTGCTTATCCAGTTATCGTCCTAGTTGACAATGATGAAGGTGCACAAAAAACATTTAACACCATAAGTGATAGCTTCAAGATAGAAATATCACATAAAACGACTGAACCGTTCTACCATCTTTACGCAAATCTCTATATCATTAAGACTCCAGAGAGTGGTAATGATTACCAGTCCAAAATCGAAGATTTGTTTAATCCAGGATTATTCCAGATTACCATAGATGGAAAGAACTTCGACCCATCAAAGAATCACTCCAAGAACGACTCATACGGTAAAACCGTTTTTGCAAAAAAAGTGGTCGTGCCAAAAGCGAACGAGATTGATTTTTCGAACTTCCGCAAAGTGTTAGATCGAATTGTAGCAGTGATGGATAACTACAAAAACACAGCGAATCCATGAACCGAAGACTATGCAAAATCATTTAAACCATTGGGGTCTTTGCCATAGACGACGCGGATAAGAAACTTCTCTACCTGGCCTCGCTCAATCTGTCCCCGACGTGGGGAGGTGACCCTTGCCAGATCGACAGCCGCAATCAACCAGTTTGTCATCATGAACGAGACAGAGTGTCCATATCATGAGCCAGTCAGTTACGCAAAATCCGTGACAGATCCTGATTACAAAATACACATTACACTCTTCCAATTGTCCGGATTAGATCGTTACAGATTGTATTTCCCTCCCATCCTCGTCTTGAGGTGATTCAATACGGAAACTATTGATCGCACCTTCGTTGCACAACCTGAAGTACTGAACGAATTTCCGTCCCGATGTACGAATTTCAACTCTTGATATATATCGACCTGGTTTAATTTCCCATCTTGGATTTCGCCAAAGAGGACTACAGTAGTAACTTTCGTTGTTCCAACCATAGCAGGATGATTCGTCGTCGAATCGGGCAATAACATCCATGAGCTCAGTTTCTCCCGGTTGGATATCGCGCCTGCTGTTTACCCTCATCAAGTCGGTATCGAGATACCCATATTGTTGTACCGCATTATGCGGCTCGGTACTTTCCGTCCAACGTACAGGCATGTCGTGCCCAAAGATGTTCTGACCATCATTGAGGTGATGAAATGACATCACTCCCCAAGAGTCAGTTGCCTCATTGCGAGACATCCAGCTAAGTAGCCCTGGTAAAGGAATGTTTCGCACATACAGATGTAAAAAACGAGCCCGCTGGGCCGGCCATTCATCCAGAAAGCTTTTGTCGATCGGTTGTCTAATCTCTAGTTTCAGAACTGGCCGACGTAACATTTCGACCGCAATCGTAACTGCAATAGTGACTAACCCGCCAGCTAATGCACCAACTATCGTACTGATTACTGTGTTGTAATCGATTTCCACGTTCAATCTCGTTCTTCTGAATCCATCCCAGAAAAAACACGTTACCGTATGTTGCTTCATGTACTTTCGCATCTCTCACTGACACAAAAGGTTACAGCCTTCCAGCGCAAAACGTTCCTCAGAGTCTCTATCTCCACAACGACAGAATCATGGCCAGTTATCAACGAGCGCACGATGAGGTATTTTCTTACATGAAACCTGCGACCGAACCAAAACCGCAATCACAAGAAACTCTCCCCTGCATGATCAGAAAACGAATCGGCATCTCGAATGTACTTCATTACGGTTGAGGGATTGGTATGCCTAGTAATCTCCATGATTTTATCTAAACGAGCATTATGACAAGCCGCGCTAGTAACAAATCCTGCTCTTAGCGAATGCCCTGACACATCCTTCGAGTCCAAGCCAGCTAATCTCGCGTAATGTTTAACAAGTCTTGGAACATCAGAATGGTGTAACGGTCTTCCCCGAAGCGTTCCACCTCGCTTCATTGTTTGAAAAACCGGACCAGTAGTTATTCCCGACGCTTCCAACCAATTTTGCAGGCGTTGTACTGGTTTCAGATATCTGCCACCTAGAATAGCAATTTTTTGCCCTTTCCCTTCTTGGTCAGTCTTCGATCTACGTATGTAAACCAACATTTTTGTTGCAGGATCACTGGTCGAATACTGTTCACAGTTTGATTGTCTTTTCTTATGTAAATGTGGATCGGTCTCAACGAACTCTATGTCCTCCATCGTAAGCCCACAAATTTCCGAACGCCTTAGCGCACCGGCGAATCCAATGGCGATTACTGCAGCATCCCTGAGGCTAATTAACCTCTTACTGGGTTGTCTGTTGATCCGGTCGCACATATTCAGCATTTTCCGAATGTGATACTCCCTAAGTGCTTTGACTTGCCTTGCGGGCCTCCCTCTGAGTCGGGCTAGTCCTTTCAGTACAGCATTCACTGTGGGATGATTTGTGGGAGAAATGACCCCTGACTCAACATACTTTCTATTGATTGCACTCCGATACAGGACCACGGTCCCCATTGAAAGCACTCTACCGCCTGTAGTTTTAATGCTGGACCACGGTCTGGGACGTGTCGCAAGTTCGATCATGAAATCTGCGATGTCTTCCGGTGTGGCTGACATTGGGTGTAGGTTTCTCGAGACGCAGTATTCTATAAAACAGGCCCAACCTTTTTCATAGGCTATACGTGTATTGGTAGCGAGAGAGGATGAAACTATATCGCTGAACAAGGTTATAGTATCCAAAGGCAAACCGGACGGGTTCGAGTGCGTCGCATGAGTTTGATTAGGGCGTGATACTGTCATTACCATCTCCTTAGGTTGATCTTGAACTGACTTATTCAACCCAGGCCGAAACAGTCTAATGGTAAGTTTCGTCGATCTACCCGGTTAATCCATTAACTATGGAATAAAAACCGGATGCAACCAGGCCTTTATCATCGATAACAAGACTAAGGAACGACTGATCAGGGAAGATCCGAAATCGGCTGAGTTGCTAAGACCAGTACTACGTGGACGTGATATTGGACGTTTTCGAGCCAACTGGGCGGGACTTTGGTTGATTGACACACATAACGGCTATGGAAAAACACAGCCCGTTAATGTAGATGACTATACAGCTGTTAAAGTGTATTTAGATCAGTTCTATCCTAAACTTGACAAGCGACAGGATCAAGGAGTGACTCCATACAATCTACGTAATTGCGCTTACCACGGAGAATTTAAGAAGGAAAAACTGCTCTGGATTGATCTTTCTGAACAAGGCAGATTTGCATATGATGCTGGAGAAATGTTCTGCGTTAACTCAGCCTACATGATGACGGGTCACTCAATTAAGTATTTAAGTACTGTCCTTAACTCAACCCTCGTGACGTGGTTTATGCGCAACAGTGCTCTTAATTCCGGGATGGGCACCACACGATGGGTGAGGTTCACCGTGGAACGTATTCCTATTCCAATAGTCCAAGACAAGAGTCAGCAACCCTTCATCCAGTTAATGGACCGAATTTCACAGGTTACCGACATGGAAGAAATCAAAAAAGAGAAGCTAGAAGCGGAAATCGATGGACTGGTGAATAGCCTATACGGGCTGACGGAAGCGGAGGTACAGGCGGTCACCCGCAAATGAGGACTTTACCTCCTACCTAACTTTGGACGTAAGAAGAACCACTAAAGAAGCTACCTAGTAATCGACCACTTCACATATCTCTTTGGAAGTTAGCCCATATAGCTTGTACACCCATCTATCAATCGCCTGTTCCACTTCGGAAATGTCGGCCACTTGGTCATTCATCTTGGCTTGAAGGACACAATCAACCATCTCAATAACCAACTCATGATCGGTGGCACTGAGACTTGGAATTGGTATACGCTCAACAGCAAACTTCTTCCACTGTGGCACACCCATACCGGTTGTCAGTGCTATAATCTTCATATACCAGGTAACCAGTGCGCTATTTAGTACAGCACAGAGGTACTTTAAGGACGTGCCGGTCATCATAAAGCCTTTGTCGTTACAATAAATCTCATCATTTGAGTAACTGAATCTACCTCGCGAAGTCATATCCATCCAGAGCAGTTTTTCCTTCTTAAATTCTCCGTGGTAAGCGCAAGTATCCTGTAATTCATACCAAGCGTGTGGAGTTTTTTTCCTGGTTTTATTGCCATCCGACAGTGTTTTTCCGCCTTGTTCCAATCGTTCTTGGCCAAAAGAAAGTAGGTGTTTGTTTATTGCTGGGTAATCATCGATATTTACTTTCATTGCCGGGAAAGATGCAATCAACCAAAGTCCCGCCCAGTTGGCTCGAAAACGTCCAATATCACGTCCACGTAGTACTGGTCTTAGCAACTCAGCCGATTTCGGATCTTCCCTGATCAGTCGTTCCTTAGTCTTGTTATCGATGATAAAGGCCTGGTTGCATCCGGTTTTTATTCCATAGTTAATGGATATATCCCACTCTTTAAGAGCAGTTCCTACTGCCTCAATTTTGTCCATGATCGACTGTTCAATCTTTGACAGCGAAATCCAAGGGTCCCCTTCATTTGTACGCAGTTCTCCCCATAGAGAATCATCTGGTGGAAATGTTTTATCGGACAAACGATCTATATCAACAGCCTTGCCTGTTTCGTGGCTGTTTCCGAATCGTACTATAAGGATGTTGGTATCAACTATTGCGTTTTTGAAAACATCCTTTCCCATTTCCAGCAACCGTAAAGGGGTACACCGCTCGGTAAAATAATGACGTAACGCTTTACCGTATTTAGCCCTTAGCCAACTATTGGATGTAATGTAAGCCAGCACACCTCCCGATTTCGTTAGTAATTTGCAGCCTTGCTCATAGAATAGCTGATAAACATCCCCGGTGCGAGCAAACGTCTCAAAACCACTACGACCGTAAAGATCCCCGAGTTTACCCTTACCCACGTCTTTCTGCAATCGAATGTAAGGCGGATTGCCAACTACAACATCAAATCCATCAGTCACTCCAAACATGTACTCCGCATCAAACCAATCCGCTTTTGAATTCTGATCATAGGGATCCCACGCGGCAATTTCCTTGGCGTCGTCTGGTGGAAGAAGACCAGCAGAATTCAACTCGCTTGAAAGTTCATTGCGCAATTGTTGATCCACGTTTCTACATTCAAGTTTTACTTGTCTTGTAGTTGCATGAAAATACCGCTCACGGTTTTCTCCTAATTTAAGTTTAAGAATCTCGATTGGTCCATGGAACAAGCCCATTTGAACCGACTGTTCGAGCTTTAACAGTGTATCTGCTGTGACAAAACGCGTTTCGAGATTCGGTAGTGGTCTTATACCGAAGTTCCAGGCTTGTTTGTCCACATCCTGCTCAATCGCTAGTGAAATAAAGAAGCGCAATTTGGCGATCTGGCAGGCTACAGGCTGAACGTCCACGCCGAAGATACTATTCTGAATCAGGTACAACTTGCGCCCAAAGTCGGAATCCTTGTATCTCTCGAAGGTCTCACTGATTTCTTGGAGTTCGGCATCCCTTTCGTTCTGGTCTCGAATGTCTATAGCTTCGTCTAGCCGACTTCGTGCTCGTTTTTTTTGCAATACTTCCCAAAAGGTGTTGTCTGGGTCTAATCGCTGCAATGCCAGAGTCAGTTTAAGTAAAATCGCCATGGGAAAAGCACCCGAACCAACAGCAGGATCAATTACTTTGATGTTCGCGATTTTACTCGTTATAGATTCGCGCTCATTCTCTGTGAATAATTCCTCGGCGTCGTCGTTGGTTTCAGCGTAATTAAAGAGATAGCGCAAGCGATCCCGATAGAAGTCCGGATCGTCATCTTCGGGCTGCACTTTCTCAATCAGAACTGCAATCAACGCTTCTTCTACTATGTAGTCGACTACATTCCGGGGCGTGTAATAAGATCCTGTCTGCTTTCGAGCATTATCCCGTGTCTCAGGATTGTACTCGGCAAGAAGATTCTCGAACACTTTACCCAATAACTCCGGATCAAGCGCAACTTCAACATCAATTGGTGTACTTTCAACCAATGTGAATTGATACTGTTTCAACAGGTCAATCAGTCCAGGCTCCTTTTCATCATCGTTAAAGAAAAGGGAGTTAGGTACACTTAGAGGGTTCTCAGTCCGGTCGGAAAAACCTTCCATGCGAATCATAAGTTTTTCAGGTCGGATACCCTTGTGCCAACTATCGATTTGTTTCTTATCCTCTAGGTTCCTGACATCCAGTTTCCTATCCAGGCTATCGAACAGACCTCCGTTGAGGAACGGTGTTTTCTCGAATACCCCACGCCATTCTTGACTGTCGACGACCATGTCATGATAGCGGTATCGATATTGGTCTCCATAATCTCTGTTCTTACCCTGAAAACGGTGTTTGTCTCTGAAATCTCGTTTGTCGATTTCCACATTCAGTGTAGCAAAGAACAGATTCTGAAGTATTGCTTTGTAGTAACTGCTTGGGACGGTCCATCGTATCAGTTTAGGCAGTTCTGTTTGATCAAATAAACTGGAGTGAACCAACTTCTTCTCCCTTATAAACCAAATAAATAGCAATCTTGTTATTAGTCTGATTAGACTGGTTTGAACATGAATGTCATGGTCTATGTTCTGATCATTGGGAAACGTGACTTGAGTCTGAGCACGGTTGTACCATGCTTGAAGTTTCTCATAAAACTCTTTGTTAAGCGGTTCGACGGCGAAGGCATCAGTTACATCGGCCAAAGTAGACGAATTATCAAGTAGACTGAATCGCTCAATAACGGTTCGGATCTGCGCCCCTCTGCCCAGAAGGTATGTGTAGCGCTTACTGGAAGATTCCTTTGTGATTAATCGTCCCTGCTCGTCCAGTTTGTGTTCCACGCTAACAAAGCTGAATCTCCATTGTCTGCCATGATCCTCCTCGGTGGATGAGGGCAGGTAGACCGCCAAGGCACCATCGCGAGTAGATTGTCGACATTGCCGAGCTACTATCTCACGCATCTGAACTCGATTGCGATGGATTTTAGTTTCAGGTTTTGTCTGTACCTCATAGATACCCAGAGTCATTCCGTCATCGAGGGTTACCGTGCCTAACTGAATTAAAGACTCTACTTTTTCTTCCTCAATTGAAAGAGGCTGTGAATAAACCTCTAAGGAGAGTTGTTGGTTTAGTATTCCCAGCCACTTGCCACGGTCGTACGCTTGCCCAAAAACTGATCTCAATTCTGTCTCAAATCCCACGATTACCTCTCAAACGTATGTTTGTGCGATAATGATCTTCGGAGTTCCTGCGTAACGCTGTTTTCGATCCTGTGTATCATTTCCAGCTAAATTTCTGGGTTCGTTGTCATGCGATGAAGTTGTAAACCGTCGCACGACATCCAACGCAGACCTTAGTTGGACTGCGATAGCAAGTTGAGCCGTTCTCGCACGTCTGTGAAGCCTGTTTATATCTCGGGGCAATGCCTGAAACCGACCGTCTTTGATGGAATCCATAGCATCCGCCAGTTCTTTCTTTTCATGCGAGTCTATGTGCTCCCATGACTGCAGTGCTTTAAGATAGCTGATGGCTCGGATTTGTTGAGCGGTCAGATGTTGGTTTTGATGTGCTTCCGCAGCTCTTTTTTCCTGGTTTTCTAGAAAATGCCTCAACGCCTGACGTACCTGGAAATAATGGGTCTCCGGCAGCCCCTGGGACATGACGGATGGATCGCACTTGAAAAACGGGACGGCCTCAAGGAAACTGAGTTCGGTGATGCTTTCCGATTCGTCCACCTCGTAAAACGCTTGATGTAACTCATTTCTCAGAAATGAAATGGTGGATCCTTTCCGGGCTTGATTCGTAACCGCATTGCGGAGTTTCAATGGCATGTTTTTTATGCGTTTGAAATCATCTGGTGACTCTTCCCTGTATTTTCGAATCTCCATCAGGTATTTGAGGCGCTCATTGATTTCGTCATCTCCCTGTGGCGCCTTGTCAAACAAACCGAACGTTTCCACTCTTTCATCAGCGGAATAGATCTGTGAGTCTTCACCTAGCGCAGAATGAAAAGCCTGCAGTTTTACTATCGCTTTCTTCCTTAACTGTATATCACTCTCCACCTCCTCGGTGGGGAAGAAATTGTAGACGTGTAACTTACTGGCTTTTGTACCGATTCGGTTGATCCGACCGATGCGTTGCATCAGTCGGGTCGAATTCCATGGGGTATCGTAATTGAGAATTGAATTGGACCGATGTAGGTTAACACCTTCTGCCAGGACCTCTGTGGTAATGATAATGTTGTATTCTGACTTCTGCCGTTCGAGAGGTATATCCGCATCGAAGTTCTCTATGATCTTAGGCTGAAGATCCGTTCTGTTCGTGGCGTTAACCGATAGTATGTCGGTATGTCCCTGTGATGCGAGTTTTTCATTCAGGTAATTCGTCGTATCCAAGGACTCGGAGAATAGGACCAGTTTGCCCTCTGGGTTTTTAGTCTTTGACAACAACGCGGTGTCAAGAATGGAAAGGAATGTTTCTAGCTTTGGATCCTCTTCCCGTTCAATAACTTGACGCCAGCCATCCTCCATCTTGGTCATTATAGCGTGGTCGTGCTTCAATCCGTCAAAGAACTCCGGCTCGAAGTCCTCCTTTGAAAGGATCCTGAAGCCTGGTTCCGTTTCTTCCTCATCAATCAGTTTTTCAATCAATTCATCCTCATTGTCTTCAAGAACGTAGTCTTCAACTCGGTGATTCGGTGCTATGATGATCTTGTTGTTCGCTACCATTTTCAACATCGCCTCGGATGCGCGAACGAACCGCTTCAACGTTTGGTGAAATGCAAAAAAGCTACTGTCCAGCCGCTTTATCAGAAGAGACTTCATTAATCCCGCCAGCAACTTAGAGAAAAACTCAGGTCTGCTGTAGTCCTTCGCGTGTTCAGGCCGCATGAATTCAATGGCTCGATAGCGCATGTAGTTGAGACCTGATGGACCGCATATGTACTCAACTGTTTCGTCATACAGTTGGTTTAACGATGTATTTAACGGATACAGTAACTTTTCCGGTGTTTTCACCTCAGGAAATACAATTCCTTGTTCTTTCAAGTCTTTATCATATGACTCGTTTTCAATCAGGTCAGTACGGGTTCTCCTCACAGTCAAAGGTTCTATGACTTTGTTGCGAACTTCTGCGTACAGACGAGCGACTTCCTTTATTGCTGATGTGGTTTCAGTTTTGGAAAGCACTCTGTACCGTTTTCCAATACGAGCGAAAAACTCGCCGATATTGATTTCCAGAGTACTTGCATTTGAATCCTGGAAGAGAAGTACTTGATTGCGAATGTCGTCGGGGTGGTTGTTTAGTGGTGTCGCTGAAATCAGAATAACCTTCTTGTCTCGACCGTCTTCGCATTTCGTCTTACAGATCTGTTGCAGGTTTTCATAGCCAAGTGTATCGTCGTTTCTAAACCTGTGGGCTTCATCTACGATCACAAGGTCGTAGTCTTCCGGGTGATTGATCTTGTGTAAACTACCGTTAGTTATGTAATCCACTCTGTGTTGCATTCCGAATCTACGTACAGTATCCTCCCACTGGGTTTTTAGTGCTGGAGGTAATACAATTAGTGTTCTTGATATATGATCGGATGTACTGCCAAAAAAATGGTGCTGTCGTGCGATGAGTATCGCTACAACGGTTTTACCCAGACCTACAACATCGGCAAGAAAGAAACCGTTGTGTTTTTTTAATATTTCCGAACCTTGATTTACTGCGTCAAGCTGGTAAGAAAGTCGCTTAAATCCACTGGGTAGGTCTTTAATGTTCTCTGGGTTAAATTCGATTTCGGGGCCGAAATACTCGATGAGTAATTTGATGTATAATTCAAACGGGGTGAATTTGTCCCAGAGAAACGTCCTGTTCTTTGCTTCTTCTACCTCCGTAGGCAAAATGTCAACCGCTTCATTCCATAACTTCTCAAACTCGGCTGTAGCGAATTTGACATCATCGTAATCTTTGAGCGATACGTTGAATTCATAGTTTGAAACACTGCCATCAACGCCCAGTCCCGCCTCGGTCAAATTGGACGATCCGGTTATCACCTCGCAACTGCTGTGACGATTGAAATTGTCAGGACGGAAGATATAGATCTTGGCGTGCAATCTTCGAGACGGATGTGCTTTTATCTGTATTCTGCCTTTAGCGATATCATCGATAAATCGACGAACACTTTCTTCTATTTCAAGAGCATAATCCGCATCTTCTACTTCCCGTTCAAGCTCGTTCAGGTATTCGCGCTTGGTTCTTTCCACGTCTCCGCTGAACTGTAACTGTAATCCCTTGCTCTTGTATTCGGAGGTAACGGCATCAACGTTGATACCTACAAGAATTCGTATCTTTGTTACGTTTTTAAGGAATGGGGACAGTTTGAAGTAGCCGGTTGAACGGAAGTATCCTACCAGCGCATCAAACTGCGCTAACTGAGGGTTGTTTTTAAAAACACCGTCCAACTTGTTGAGTAACGTGTTGCTGTCTTCATTTGTGAAGAACTTGGTTGCCATTCATTGGCTCCAGGTGTGTAACTGCGGTACGTTGTCCCGTGGGAAACGCAATGGCCGAATACATGCACTTGACAGCCTTGCAAAACCCAGTGCAGCCGAAATCAACCTGGCCTTTAGCGTTTGAGTCATGAGTAATCGCCCACTCAGTCGCCCGCTTCCACGAATCCAACCGGAATTCGAACGAGAACACAGGACTCCCGCGGAAGATACGGAGATTAACGAGCTAAAATTCGTCCCAACTGATAATGGTAAATTAATCGTGATGTATAATAGTTCGACGGCGGCTAAGTTAACCCCTCCGTCATACCTTGTCAATAAAGGGTAGATAGTGTCTACACTCAGTGATAGCCTGCCCCACTGAATCGGTCAATTTACTGAGCGCCGTACGCCTCATCCCCCACTTTCTCCTGTAGCCGCGCCAGCTCCGCCTTCAATTCCACGACCACTTCCGCGTACGCGGGATCCGCGTACACGCTGTTCAGCTCGCAGGGGTCAATCTCCAGGTCGAAGAGTTCCCATTCCGGCTGCGACTTCGGGCCGAACGCGCCTTCC
>JAPPDN010000597.1:0-7245 GCA_028824575.1 Candidatus Poribacteria bacterium
TCAAGGAAGACTTCTTCGGCGATTTTTGAGCCGATGACAGCGACACTGCTCGCAGCCTCGACCTCGTCAGCGTTGAAAAACCTGCCGCTTGAGGGATACCAATTATGTGACCGGTCGTATCCAGCGGTTGAGGCGACGCTACGGGATTCCTTTGATCGTCCTTTATAATTCACGTTCCAGCCGCCCATATCGTCTTCAGCGACGACATCAACAACACCACGTGCATGCTTGAGGATCTCAAAAGCATCCTCAGTTTCCAAATCCTCGGCACGGTTTCTTTTCCAGCGTCCTCTGCCGCGTACAGCTTCACCAGCCGCACGGCTCAGTGTCCCTGACTGTTTATCCCAATCGTCTTTATAGATTTCAATAATTTTTGTACCGCCGGTTCGCTCAATCTCACGCAGAACCATAGCACTTGAGCCGTCTCCGACGGATACCATGCTGACGACAGAACCGACACCGACGATGATCCCTAAAATTGTGAGGGCGGAACGGAGTGGATTTCGTCGCAAACTGGAAATGCCTAAAATGATACATTCAATGAGATTCATTTATAGTTTCTCCTATTCGGTACGGAGTGCTTCAATCGGTGAGAGTGCTGACGCTTTTATTGCCGGATACAGCCCGAACGATATACCGATTAGTGCTGAAAAGGATACAGAAATCAATATCCACTGCGTTGAAACGACCGATGGCCATTCGGGAACAATCTGGACGATTTTGACGGCGAGAAGTGCCATTCCTTCTCCAGCAAATATGCCTACCAGAACACCGATTGCACCGCCGACAGCACACATCGCAACGGCTTCTATTAAGAACTGTATCAGAATGTCCGCACGTTTCGCGCCGAGTGCTTTTCGGAGACCTATCTCGCGCGTTCGCTCGGTCACAGCGACGAGCATCATGTTCATAATGCCGATGCCGCCGACGAGGAGCGAGAACCCTGCGATACTCCCGAGTGCGATTTTTATGACTTTCCCGATTTTCTCCAATTGCGCCATACCTTCTCGCATATCCCTGAGCGAAAAGAAATCGTCTTGGTTCTTATGCCGTTTCCGCAGAACGGCTTTTACCTCTTCAATGGCTTGTGGGACCTCTTCAACGGTGTTCGCGTGGACTGAAAGCATCATAATCCTATCATTACCCGTGAAACGTTTCTGTGTTGTTGTGAGTGGGAGAAAGATCATGTCATCCAAATTCCACCCAAATCGTAGGCTTCGCCCGCGAGGTGCCATCGTTCCGACGACGGTAAACCGTTCTGTTAAGCGATTTTCTTCCTTTCGCCCGTACCGGCTATACCGATCGCCGCCTCTGCTGATCTTAATTTCTTGTCCTATCGGCGAAGCGTTACCGAATAAGGTCATCACAACCTCTGTACCTAATACACAGACTTTTGTTTCGTTTTCAATATCTTCTTCAGAAATGAACCGACCTTGCACAATGTCCCAATCCATCGCCTCTGCGAACGTGTAGTTTACGCCGTTATAGCCTGTTCGTGCTTCAGAGCCATCGGCGACTTGGACGAGGACACCTCGCCATTCTGGGATTCGCGGCACGACGACCTCCACCGATGGACATTCCGCTTCAATTGCTAACACGTCTTCAAATTCAAAGTATTCGTTGCTACGGTTCGGCATCCAACGGCTTCCAACCCGTTTGTAAGAACTGCGGTACATCGTGAACTGATTCACGCCGCCTAATTTCTCTGCATCTTGCAGCACAATCGCCTTGGCACCGTCCCCGATAGCGATCATCGCCAGTACCGCGGCCACACCGATGATAATCCCCAGCATGGTGAGCAAGGAGCGCAACTTATTGCTGCGAATCGCAGAGACCCCAACAGATAACCCTTCAAATATACGCATTTCTCGCCTCCAAATTAAGTGTGTTTCTATGCTTAATTTTTAGACAAAGAAGGGTAAACAAAGTTCGCTTTTTTTGCAAGCATTTTTTAGAGGCGAGTCTGAATTGCAATTTTCATAAAACTGACCACTTTATTAGACGCAATCGCTTGAAATCGGTTTAGTATTCCGTATTGTGTTGGCGTGGTGTTATTCCGTGCGGAGTGCCTCAATCGGCGAGAGTGCCGACGCTTTTACTGCAGGATATAACCCGAACAAGATGCCGATCACAGCCGAAAATGACACGGAGATCAAGACCCATTGTGTAGAGACAACGGCGGGCCATTCGGGCACAATTTTAGCGATTTTAACGGCGAGCATCGCCATCCCCTCGCCAGCGAACATGCCCAACCCAACGCCGATTGCGCCACCGACACTGCATATCACAATGGCTTCCATCAAGAACTGTGCCAGAATATCGAAGGGTTTAGCACCGAGAGCCTTGCGTAAGCCGATCTCGCGGGTGCGTTCACTCACGGCGACGAGCATCATGTTCATAATGCCGATGCCACCGACGAGGAGTGAAAACCCTGCGATGCTGCCCAAGGCGATTTTAATCATCTTACTGATTTTCTCTAATTGTGCCATGCCTGAGCGCATTTCAAAAATTCCGACGAATTTGTCGTCGCCTTTATGCCGTTTTCGGATAACGGTTTTTACCTCCTCAATCGCCTTCGGGACATCCGCGACGGTATGCGCGTAGACGACAATATCCTGAATTCGGTTATCGCCCGTGAACCGTTCTTGGACTGTAGAGATGGGTATAAAGACGAGGTTATCGTAACTCCAACCAAAACGTAGACTCCTACCTCGCGGCATCATCGTTCCGACGACCGTGAAACGTTCTGTGGAGCGTTTGCTGTCTCTGCGACCCCATCGGTCGTAACGACCGCTCCCTTTTGCGATTTTGATCTCCTGTCCCAAAGGCGACTTGTCGCCGAAGAGTTCAGTAACGACTTCTTCGCCGAGGACACAGATTTTCGTTGAATTTTCGACATCTTCGTCTGTAATAAAACGTCCCTCTTGAACATCCCAATCCATTGCGATTGGATAGGCGGCATCTACGCCGTTATAGCCTGCGCGGGTTTCGGTTCCGTCAGCGGTTTGAATTAACAACCCTTTCCAATCTGGGATTCGAGGTGTGACTGCCTTGACCGACGGACATTCGGCTTCAATCGCGAGGACATCTTCATATTCCATGTATTCGTTGCTGCGGATGCGAATCCAGCGTCCCCCTTCTCGTTTATACGACGTGCGGTACATTGTAAACTGGTTCGCACCGCCCAATTTCTGTGCGTCTTTTAGCACGATTATCTTTGCCCCGTCACCGATAGCGATCATTGCGAGTACTGCCGCGACACCGATGATGATACCGAGCATTGTCAGCAGCGAGCGCATCTTGTTTGCTCGGATTGCGGAGAGTCCAATGGAGAGTCCTTCAATTAGACGCATATAATGTTTCCAAATCCTTTGAGATTATGCATTTATTGTAATCACGTTGTTTGGATTAATTAGACGTAATTAAGCGAAATTGGTTTATAGGGGTTAATCTCTGATTCTGGATTAATGTGGGTTCTGGGGATGGAAAATGAAAAAATTAAGGCACGCTTTCCGAGCGCGCCTACGAGAACAGTTGTTACTTGGATGGTCTGCGTTTAGTCTGTGCGTAGTGCTTCCTTAGGTGGAAGCATAGAGGCTTTTATGGCTGGATACAGTCCAAAAAAGATACCAATTGCTGCGGAGAACGATACGGAGATCAGTACCCACTCCATAGAGACAACAGCGGGCCATTCAGGCACGATTTTAGCGATTTTGACAGCGATCATCGCCATGCCTTCGCCAGCAAAGATGCCTAACCCAACACCGATTGCACCTCCGATACCACACATTGTTACTGCTTCCATTAGGAACTGTGCCAAAATATCGAAGGGTTTAGCACCGAGAGCCTTCCGCAAGCCGATCTCGCGTGTACGCTCAGTGACGGCGACTAACATCATATTCATAATACCGATACCGCCGACGAGGAGCGAGAACCCGGCGATGCTGCCTAAGGCGACTTTAATCACCTTGCTGATTTTCTCTAACTGTGCCATACCCGAACGCATCGCCCGAATTCTAACGAAGTCATCTTGATCTCTATGTCGTTTTCTGATGACTGTTCTCACTTCTTCAATGGCTTTCGGGATAACGTCAACAGTGTTGGCGAAAACCATAATATCATCAATCCTATCGTTACCCGTGAAGCGTTCTTGTACGGTTGATATTGGGATAAAAGCGAGATTATCGTAACACCAGCCGAACTGGAGACTGGTGCCCCTCTGTATCATTGTACCAACAACCGTGAGGCGTTCGGTGGATCGCCTGCTTGCCCTCCGTCCCCATTGATCGCGGTAGCGAATCCTTTTTACAATTTTGATTTCTTGTCCGATCGGAGATTGATTACCGAACAGTTCGGTCGCGAGTTCATCTCCGAGGACACAGATTCTTGCTGCGTTTTCGACATCTTCATCTGTAATGAAGCGTCCGGCTTTAACATCCCAATCCATTGCGGTTGTATAGGTGGCATCTACGCCGTTATAACCGGCGTAGGCTTCAGTACCATCCGAGGCTTGAAACAGAACGCCTCTCCAGTCCGCAAGTCGAGGCGTAACTGCGCTCACGGATGGACATTCTGCCTCGATTGCCAATACATCGTTATAGTCCATGTATTCATTGCTACGGATGCGAACCCATCTATTATTTTCCCGTTTGTAGGATGTATGATAAAGGGTGATGCGTGTCGCACCACCTAACTTTTGTACATCCTGTATTACAATTTCCTTAGCACCATCACCGATGGCGATCATTGCCAGGACCGCTGCGATACCGATGATAATCCCTAACATCGTTAATAGCGAACGCATTTTGTGCGCTCGAATCGCAGCGACCCCAATAGATATTCCTTCAATTAAACGCATGTTTTCTCCTAAGTATTTTAACGGATCTATTGGTGTATTTTTGATATGTCATTAATAACATAGAGGTATTTGACTGACTTAACGGAGATAGGTTTAAGAAAGTTTCACATAAAGCGAAAAGGATTTCTTGTTTTTTTAGAGATATGTTAGGATAGTACCAGTGATTGACCTGAAGGGAAGCTGCTGAAAATGCTCAGCATCTCGGAACCAGTTTCTCAGTTAATCTATTCGGTTCAGCATGGAATATCTGATAGGTGTGTCTCTGAATTTTTCATTTTTTAAACCTTTTTCTTCAAAATCTACCTCTTTATAATTACGACTACAGTTTAGATAATTTTAAGATGACCAAAGGTTCCTATTAACCACCATCTAAGGAAACGCGCCAATGTCTAAATGTATGCTATCAATCCTTGCATTGCTCTTTGCCAATTTCATATTTTTTTCTTCTTTCACAACAGTTTTAGCTGACGAGAACGAGCAGGCAAATCACACCGAGCCAGCAGATATAGCCCCCAAAGTTTTAGGAGATGTCCACGCGAAAGAGCCAACATTTATCGCATTACCGCCTGGCGCGGTCGCCCGGTTTGGGAGAGGCGGTGGGTCGGATGTGGCAGTATCGCCGGATGGCGACCTTGTTGCTGTCGTATCTAACATTGGTGTGTGGCTCTACTCTGCCTACACCGATGAATTTTTGTCGCTGCTCGCCTCTAAGGGTAAGAATATTCCGTCAACAGCTGCCTTTTCACCCGATGGCACCCAAATTGCTATCGGGTATAGGAACGGTCCAGCAAGATTGTGGAGTATTTTTTCTGAAAGCACTGAGGCGGAGCTTCCACCCTTTCTTCATGGGAGCCCTGCGACGAGGGTCACATTTTCACCGGATGGCAAACTTTTAGCGACAAGCGGCTGGGGCAATATTGCTATATTGTGGGATGTTGATACGCGGACGGTTCGCTTCACCTTCAAACATGAGGACGCTGTGAGAGCAATCTTGTTCTCGCCGGATGGTAGACACTTGGCGACAGGTAGTTTGGATGCGACGACGAAGTTGTGGGACGTTGAAACAGGAAAACAGTTCCGGTCCTTTGCGCATCCAGATTATCATAGACCTCTCGCCTTTCCCTCCGGTCATACCGAAATCTACAATGAAGGAGGCATTCGTTGCATCGCGTTTTCACCCGACGGAAAGTTTTTAGCAACAGGCGGTCTGTATCGGGATCGCGACGTTAAACTGTGGGATATTGAACAAGGAGAACAACGTTGGTCCATTACCTTTGAAGAATCTGCTAAATCGATCACATTTTCGCCAGATGGGAGGTATATAGCCACCCATTTCACTGCTGATGTTGTTCATGTATTACGGATTGCGGATGGCACGGCTGTCCCATTCGATCTTGATGGAGAAAAATGGATTGGCAGAAACGAGAGAAAGCCGCCTGCTGAGCATACATCGGAAGGCATCCGTGTCAGTTTTTCACCGAATGGAAAACACTTTATCAGTCTTGGTATTAACAATATCATTAGGGTGCGAGATATGGAAACTGGGGCGAGTGTCCAGACACTCACAGGTACTGACGGATACACTAAAACTATGGGATTCTCATCTGAAGGGGAATACCTTGGGATTCGTATTAGGCATGAAAACGCGGTCGAACTTTGGAGCGAAGAGACTATTGCTCGCTTTCCGCATGAGATGCGTGTTATGACTGCTGAACTATCCGGCGATGGAGCGTTGTTAGCAACTGGTGGAAGAGACAACAAGGTCAGACTCTGGGATGTGGAAACTCAGAAACTGCATCAGACTTTATCCGGTCATATAGGTCCCATTCAGGCACTTGCGTTTTCGCCTGATGGGACGCTTCTGGTGAGTAGTGGGATGCATAACTGGGAAGAGCAAGCAGGTGATGATGGCATTACTTATGTCTTTTCTTCTGGTAAGGGTGTTGTGGACACAACTGCTAAGGTCTGGGATGTTGCAACGGGGGAAAATATTGCCACCTTTGAACATTTGGATGCGGTTCGAGCGATTGCGTTCTCACCCGATGGCACCCTTCTCGCTACGAGTGCTGGCAGAACTGATATCCGATCTACAAAAAATTGGCAAGATATTACAACGCTGAGTACAGTAAACGCAACATGCCTTGCATTTTCTCCTGATGGCACTCACATTGCTGTGGGTATGAGTGGACGGCAACCGACAGTTCAAATATGGGATATAGCGACAAGGAAGCCTATTACAACATTCATCGGACACAAGCGCGGTATTCAATCTCTCGCTTTTTCTCCTGATAGTTGTCTGCTCGCAAGCGGCGGTTCTGACGGCGTTATCTATTTATGGAAGGTAACACCTGATAGGTAGCGTATCTATGTTACCGCAAACGGTCAAT
>JAPPDN010000597.1:7255-7941 GCA_028824575.1 Candidatus Poribacteria bacterium
AGGTTTCTGATAACTTGCTTCCATCTCAGGCCCCTGCGCTTGTAAGTATTCCTGCTCAGAGTGGCGTGCAGCCTCGGTGGAAGGTAGCTGGGGAATGTCAATGTCTGCCGTGCTGATCTGGTCGTTGCCCCATTTATATGCGACGATTTCGCCTTTGCTAATGATGAGATTCATGCCGACGTTTGCTTCTACAATTGGCACACCGTTTTCGCGTGCTCTGGCGAGAACGGTTTGATTTTGTGATTTACCTTTTGAACCGTAGGAAGGGATCAGCAGGAATTGCGCGCCATCTAAAACCAGCGTTCGCGCAATCAATGGATTCCACCGATCATTGCAGATTAGGATACCCGCACGTCCGAAGGGTGTATCAAAAGCACGAATCGTCTCGCCGATGCAGTTAAAATTCCACGATGGATGTGTGCCTTCGGCGAACTGGGTTTTATGATAGGTGCCGCATATCTCACCGTTGCTGTCAATAAACACAGCAGAATTATAAACAGAGTTACCACATCGTTCAGCGAAGCCGAAACAGAGACAGATCTTGAGTTGCCGGGCAAGCCGCCGGAATCGGTGGATATATGCGCCATCAAGCGGTTCTGCGATATCAAGCATCGCCTCTGGTGTGGCTTTACCTTCAATGACATCCATAACGACGTAGCCTTCAAATACAACCTCGGTCGCCAACA
>JAPPDN010000597.1:7951-18135 GCA_028824575.1 Candidatus Poribacteria bacterium
TGGCAGTTTCAACGAAGAAAGCCTCCAATTTTTCAGCGTTGGAGGCTTTATCCCATTTGATAGGTTTCAGCGAAATTGCGGATACTTTGACTGACTGGTACATGCTTCACCTACATGCTCCGAAAGCCCTCGTTCCTGCTGGCAAGGTTAGAGCACCTCGCCCGCGGGAGTGTGAAAGATATTGTAAGATAGATCATCTACTTCGGGTAAGCGGTATCAAGACCGAGAACCACGTAAGCGGTCACGAGTCTCGGATCTGCTTCCATCCAGCGACTGTGTTCATTCACCCAGAATCCATCCGGTTTCTGCAATTCAATCATTTTTTCTGCGAATTCTCGGTACCAATCGTGCGAGATGCCCTTTGCGTCTACAAAAGTTGATTGACCATAAAGCCGCAGTGCTTTCGCCATTGTGTGATAGTGATAGTATAACCCTTGTGACCCCATGCCGTAGTTCTCTTCAAGCGTAAAGTGTTCATTTATCCACTTGAAAGCAGCCTGCACGCGTTCGTCGTCCTTGTCAACATTCGCGTAGATGAAGCTCAACAACCCCGCATACGTCATACTGGCGTAGGAGCGCGGACTCCCTGCGGCATCTGTTCCGGCTTTGCTTTCACCATCAGGCGAATAGATGAAACCGCCATCGTTGCCTGCCCATTTCTGATCGTTGCTCTCACTCCGATTCTGAGTGCGTTCGAGAAATTTAATCGCTTTGTTCCAAACTTCTTGGTCATCAGAACCACTCTCTTTTAGGGCTTGGATAGCAATGTTTAGGTTGGACAAGTCTTTCACATCTTGGCGGCTACCGTAACCGATACCACCATAATAGACGCTTTCCTCATCTGTGACTTGTAGGTTTTTCAGAAAGCCTTGCGCCTTTTCAATGACGGGGTTATATTCTGGATTTCCGGTTGAGGAAAGAGCCATTACGGATATAGAGGTGTTGTAATTCGGCAGTGCGGGCTGCATCTCAATATCATAGATCGCACCGTTCGGTTGTTGCATCGCAACCAACCGCTGAATCCCTTTCTGGATAAAAGGATGATCCGCTTCTGTATATTTCTTTTCTGGATGCCGCAAAAAGGCGGTGAGTACCAGAGCCGTTATTCCCGGATGGTTGGCGAAGAGCCCATCCTCGGCTTGTTGTCCCTTGAGCCATTCCAACCCTTTGTCAATGCTTTCGATAACCTGTTTGTTTAATTCGTGATATTCCGATGCGCCCGTTTCATGATGCGCAGTTATACCGCTCTGTACAACGGAAACTAACATGAGGAATATCACCAGTATAAATCCATGCTGCGTTTTGACTTTCATTTCTTCACTCCCTTATGACCAGTTGTTTGTGTCATAACTGTGTAGCAAATATGATGCCAATTTAGAAAGACTATTACTGTGCTAATTCTCGGAATTCAGCGGATAATTCTGTCAATAACTGAACACTGCTGTCCATAATTTGAACAAATTTTTAAAATATTGGGTTTCTGCTCCGTTTTTTCCGCCCCTTCCCAGTAACGGGTGGGGACCCCTGTCAAAAACGGGTTTTAGCCAAAAATAAACGGATAGGACTGAAGGATCGCTATTATGAGGTTGATCCTACGAGATTCGCACGGTTTCGCCTGTTTCTGAAGACTGCATCGCTGCGTCGTAGACCTGCATCACTTTGCGAATCTCCTCTGGTTTGACAACCAATGCCTCACCTTTGTTCAGCACGTCTGCGATGTTCTGGTAGTAGGATTTCCACGTCGTCTGGATACTTTCGACGACAAGTTCACGGTTCTCACCACCTGCCTCTGTCCAGACTTTTGCATAGTTTTCGGGGTCTTGCTGCGCTGCATCAATGTTCCCGTCGCGCATCGGTCCCTCCTGCGGGTCGAGTCCATATTTGATTAACCCGCCTAAATCCCCGACGATGTACCAGCGCGGCTTCTCTGCTTTTGAGAGGTTGCCGATCTCAATCTGATACCGTACATCGTTCTCAAACTTGATAATGAGGTTCCCGTAGTTACCGATGTCCGTGTCCCATCTTGTGTTGTAGTGAATATCACAGAAGACGGATTCAACGGGTGCCGTTACAAGTTGCAGTGCCTGATCGACGAAGTGTGCGGGCCAGTCGTAAAGGATACCACCACTCTGACTTTTGATGCCACGCCAACCCCCCGGTGCGCCGTAGCGCATAATCGCAACCTGATAGAGATAAGGTGTTCCGAGCAAACCGTCATCAATAATTTTTCTGATGGTGTTATAGTCCCAATCCCATCTGCGATTATGGAAGACGCTGAGCAGAACATCGTTCCGTTGACTCGCGGCGATCATTGCGTCCGCTTCATCGGTATTCATCGCCATGATTTTGTCTGTGACGACGTGCTTGCCTGCATCCATCGCTTTGATGGCGAGTTCGGCGTGGGTGTCGTGTGGTGTGGCTAATACGACGAGATCAACGGCATCATCTGCGATGACTTCGTCAATTGTTTGATAGCTTTGCGCGTTTGGGTATGCTTCGCGTGCAGCCTCGCTGCGTTCAACATTCCGCGTGGCGATGGCGTAAAGGTTCAATCCATCTGCCAAGCCGACGAGGTAAGAATGAAAAGCGCGTCCAGCGTATCCGTAACCGATAACGGCAGTATTTACCATAATTAGTTTTCAGTTTTCAATTTTCAGTTTTCAGTTACTCTCTTGTGACAGGTGCTTTATCTATTCCTGTCACAAGGTGTTTCTGACTGAAAACCGATAGCTGATGACTGACGACTCCTTTGTTCAAAAGTTAATTTTCACAATACGTTCTTAATAATGTCTAATTTTGATCGTTTAACGTCCAGTCGTAGTCTAAGTGGTGGAATTTTACACCCTCTGATAATACAAAGTCTGCGTCTTCGGGTGGCAAGTAATCAGCAAGAAAGTCTGCTACACCCTCATAGCCTATCTCAAAATCATCGTCATACCACTTGAAGATTTTCGAGAGATAAACTCGACGTTTCGCGCGGTCAATCCTAACCTGTTCGGGATTTTGAACGAAGTTAAACGTTGCGGTCTCAAGGTTCTCCTCAATCGTCTCCGCAGAAAACGCTCGGTTTCCCAAAGGCGGGCAGCTGCTTGAAGCGCATACAAGGACGAAATGAACACGCGGATCCGCAAATTCTGTGCGGATAATACCGTGTTCAATTTGATTAAGTGTATAAGTTTTACCGGCAACCTGAAACTTAAGCCGAGAGAAAAACCCGTTGAACCATTTGACTTTTCGGACACTCGTGGTGGGATAATGATCAATAACCCCTTTAATGACAAGCGCGTTGTAAGCGTTAACCCAAAACACCAGCTGCGCATTGTAAAACAATTCCGTGGGTTTTGCAACCGCCAACAGATCCAAGTACCTCTCCAATTTTTCAGGGTTTGCCTTCAGTTTTGTATAATTGACCCGTCCCTTTCCGTCAACATGTTCCTGCAAGACCTGATCAAACAATTCATGCGAAAAAGGAGCTTCGCTTGGCGGCTGCTCTATTCGGGAATCCGCTTCGACGCGGAAATGATAGAGAAAAAGCACGCTGCACACAGATAAAAGCAAGAGACATACAATTAAAATTCGGTTTTTCATGTTTTTAATTACGGGGTTTCTGATCGGTTTTTCTCCCCCCTTCCCAGTAACGGGTGGGGACCCCTGTCAAAAAACCTGTTTTCGTTGTAATAAGGTTTGTAATTGATGATACACTATGTTATGAAAAATAAACCGCCAGTGGATAAGTTTTTATGCGTACTTTTCCAATACATTTCGGTCGATTTCAATTCCCAGTCCGGGTGCTTGTGGGACATTGACATAGCCATCAATAGCGTTTATCGGTTGCTGTGCCAACGCCGTACGGAGACGATTTTCGGTCATATCAAACTCCAAAAGTGAGGGGATCGCGTTGAGTGCCTGCGGCGCGTCTGGAAGGGTGGCTTGCCAGTGCAGCGTTGCTGCGAGACGGATGCTGCCACCCCACATGTGGGGCAACACCCGAACGTAATTTGCACTCGCCATAGCGGCGATCTTTCGGCATTCCGTGAAACCGCCTGCGATGCTCACATCCGGTTGCACAATATCCAACCCGCGTTTCTGTAATAGGTCGCGAAACGCCCAACGTCCCATCAACATCTCACCACCAGCAATTCTCACCTTCAGAGCGTTTCGGATTTCTTGATAACCTGCGACATCGTCACTGGTAATTGGTTCTTCATACCAAAAGAGATCGTAGTCTAATATCTTTTGCCCAACGTCAATTGCCGTGCCGACATCATAGCCACAATTAGCATCGACAGCGAAGAGGGTGTCGTCCCCAATAGCGCGTCGAACAGCAGCGACGTTTTTCACATCGTAAGCCTCGCCGAAACCGATTTTCATCTTCACCGCAGGGAATCCTGCATCAACGTAACCTTTCGCCTCGTCCATTAAGGCTTGGGTTATGTCGGGTTTGTCTTTCTTGAAAAGTCCGCTGGCGTAGGCAGGAATCTTCAATCGGAACGCGCCGCCGAGGAGTTGGTAGATCGGCATATCGAGTGCTTTGCCCATGATGTCCCATAGGGCGATGTCAATTCCGCTCAAGGCACCGATGTTGCCGCGCATCGCTTCCCAAATCCGTTCCGTTTCAAAGGGCGATTGTCCAATCAGATGTGTTTCAACGGCTGAGGCGGACGGGATACTTACACCTTCACCCCAACCCGTAATTCCGGCATCCGTGCAAATTTCGACCACAACGGCAGACCGCGTCCCCGTCCAACCGCGCGAATTCGCGAAGGGTTCAACGAGTGGGTAGCGTAAGTCGTAAGTTTTAACGTCGGTGATTTTCATGATTTAGGCATTTGTGTTTGATTTTAAAGTATTTACCTTGTTGCATTAGTGCTCACGATTTACATTTATTCTATCACAATCGCCACATTTTTTGCAGGAAAAATGGAATGTGATAGAGTGTATAAATGGAAGCCATTAGCAGTTGAGGTTTGGTATGATCGCGAACGACAAGAAATACGCAGAAATACGCAGAAATACCCAAGCAAATACCCCTATCAAATATCCCAAGCAATACGCAGAAATACGCAGAAACACCCTATCAAATATCCCTATCAAAAACACCCCAAGCAAAAACACTCGCTCCTACAGAAGATATGAGTGAGCGAAACCTGGCGTGGAAAAGAAAAAGGCGAGGTTAGAAACCCCGCCAATGAAGAAGGAGACACATCTGGAAAAAACAATATTGGAAATTCAATTACCGATTTTTTTAATTGTTTGCCCGTTTCCATTTATCTTGGGTCGTAAACTTGGACACTCGTCACGGGGCCGCCCCCAAAGATATAGATTTGCCCATCTATCACCTCAGTTTTATGTCCCCATTTACCAATGGGCATGTCCGACGCTTGGGTCCAACGGTCGGTTGTGGGATCGTAGATTTCAATCGTTGAAAGTTTTTTAAATTCCCCATCTTTCTTAAAGTAACCACCTATGACATAGATTTTTCCATCAATTACGCTTGCTGTGTGCAACGCTTTCGGAGCAGGCATTTCTGTTTTTTCTTCCCATTGATTCGTTTTTGGATTGAACACTTCAACGCTGGAAAGATAGAGATCTGACTCGTCCTGAATAGGAGACGAACTTAACCCACCTATAGCATAGATTTCTCCGTTTACAACATCAATTGCTGCGGAACAACGTGCACAGTTCATACTTTGGGCTTTTGCCCAAGTGTCTGTCCCTGGATCATATACCTCCACAGTTCCTAAGTGCGGTTTTTCATTAGCAGTTAACCACCCACCAATGGCATAAATTTTTCCGCTCACAACGCAGGTCATGGTTTTCTTTGGTGTCGGCAGATCTGCTTTCTGGGTCCATGTGTCCGTAACCGGATCATACATTTCTACGGTTGCGAGTTCTTCACTCTCGGAACTGAAACCGCGAGGCACCTGAATTGTCTTTGTTTTTGTCCCACCAATGGCGTAGATTTTTCCATCCACAACTGAGACAGATACGCCGGACCGCGCTGTTGGTATACTCGCCTTTTGTTCCCATGTGTCGGTTTTCGGGTCGTACATTTCTACTCTTGAAGTCGATAGATCCCCAAATTCGTCCCTTTTGAGCTGGATGTTCCCGCCTATCACGAACACTTTTCCATTCACGACAGATGTAGCAAAACCCGTTCGAGCTGTTGGCATGTCGGCTTTCCGTGTCCACTGCAACGTAGCGGGTCCGAGAGGATTCCGCTGGGTATCGGATATAAGAGGCGTTTCAGCCGCTTGCAGTCCTGCCTCGACGTTTTTATCGGCGGAAACTGGTCGTCCAACTTGGTTCCGCAGATCGGGTTTTGAGTCAATATCAAGAAGGATAGCGGTATCAACGATTTCAACCGTAGGTTCGGCTACTGCCTCGAAACTGTACGGTTTCTGAAAGCGGGCAAGGTATTGGTTGGTCGCCCCTAATAGCATGGCAACCAGAAGGGTTGCCACACCCAAAGCACCCCACGGGAGCAGTGGCTTTGCGACCGGAGGCGGTGTCGGTTTCAGCTCAGCAACCTGTCGCATAATGTTCTCTGTTAGGTTGGTGGGGAACTGTACGCCGCCGAGAACTTCTTGAACCATGAGTTCTTGGTCCTCGCGCAAACGCTTTCGCGCCCGCCAGAGGCGGTTTGTAATCGTGTTTACGGAAACCCCTAAGAATTTGCTTATCTCCTTCGCTGTCATTTCACCGAGATAGTGGAGCGTCATGACCGTACGCTCGCTCTCTGGCAGTTTGGACAAAAGTTTTTCGGCGATTGCATAACGATGCTCGGTGCCTTCTGCGTCGCGCTGTTCCGCGGCATAATGGGTATAAGAAGATTCTTCTATTTCTGCCATAGGCGTGTCCTCCAGCGACTGCATCGCGGGTTTGTGTCTTTGGATCCAATTAATGCAAAGTCGATTTGCGATGACGTAGAGCCAACCCGCAAATTGATTCGGATTTTTGAGTGTTGAGAGTTTCTTGTATGCTTGAAGAAAGGTATCTTGTGTAATTTCTTCAGCATAGTGAAAATCGCTAACCTTCCGCCATGCGAGCGCGTGAACACCCCTTTGGTGCCTTCGGACTAAAGTATCGAAAGCATCATCGTCGCCTGACAGAATTCTGCGAATCAGTTGAGCATCGTTTTCCACTGTTACAATCTCCCATGGTGCGCGAGCAGATTTAGTTGTACCTGCATTGCCATGATAATTTATCTCACAAAAAATTTATAGTAAAATCTAAAATTACCTATACACCGGCACCCCTTACGCTGCTGGTAGCAATCATTTTAGAGGTTTCATCGCTTAAGTCGTCCCCATGTTATAGCGAGTTTTCCTTGTGCTTCGACAGCAAGCGCGTTCTCAATTTTTGCGCCATTTTTACCCTCCAGATGATGTGCGTTGCCCGATGCATCTGAAAATTGCTGTGTGCCACCGGGTTCATCAAAATGCCATAAGGCAATCGTTTTTGCGTCATTTTTGAACTTGTCGTCTGGTATAAAGCCTTTTTTGTTGACATCGTAACGAGGAATCGTTGAGATGCGGACCTCATCAATATATCCAGTGAAGGAATCATAAAACTGTTCTTCCTTAACAGGCATCCGAATTTTTTTTCCAAATCCTCCAAGCACAAAGTCCTTTGGAGCATGAGCATCAAGGTTGTGTCCGAGGGGTATGCCTTGTTGATTTATCGTTATGAAATCATTGACGATCATTGTTATCTGATCCCCATTTAACTGATAAGCGATGTGGTGCCATTGATTCGACTCAAGTCGAATCGGGAAAGGGAGTGTCGTACCGAGTTTTCCGTCAAGATAGGAACTCATTAGCAAGATTAGGTCCCCCTTCGGGTGCTCAATATTTAGCGCATTAGCCAGATTATTTAGGAACGGTTCAAATTCATCGTTCACGATGAGCATACGCATCTGTTGATGGAGTATCATTCCTGCTGTATCCTTGTCGGGCGGCGTGGTTGGATATACCCATGCTTCGAGGGTGAACTCCTCCGTGCCGTCCGGTAAAGGTCTACCGAAGGTTTCAAAATCTAAAACGGCGTAGTCATCTATTCCGTCGAGGACTAAATAGTTACCCCCAGCGGGTGATGGGGGCGGCAACGCTTTGGCACTCAGCGGAATTAATGTAAGCAAAAAGAGGCATGTCAGGATTTGTCGGTGTCCCATTTTTTCTTTCCTTTCTCGTGTAAGAAGAAAACCTGTGAGTTTCAAGGTCAGTTTCAGTGTTCTACTTTGAGTTCCCTCTAACTTATGGATAGTAATTGCAGATACGAGTGCACTCACGTACACCTATAACGCCGCTACTTCAAAATCACCATTCGCCGCGGTGCTGAGAAATCCCCGGCGGTAAGCGTGTAAAAATACAGACCACTGGCGACCGGTTCACCGACTGTATTCTTGCCATCCCAATACGCTGCACGAGCGCGCGAGGTATACCGACCCG
Organism: Candidatus Poribacteria bacterium; assembly: GCA_028824575.1. GTDB lineage: Bacteria > Poribacteria > WGA-4E > WGA-4E > WGA-3G > WGA-3G. The sequence goes on from JAPPDN010000597.1 coordinate 16,402, forward strand.
CCACCTGATATCCGAGCGACAGTTCACGCACCAGAACGCCGCTCGGATTGTAAATGGCGATGCGAACCGCTGCAGGTGTTTTTAACTGGTACGGTATCCATGTTTCTGGGTTAAACGGATTCGGGTAGTTCGGCAATAAAGCCGTCTGTTTCGGTGTTAATGTTGCAAGGAGTTGTTCTAAAATGAGGATACCGCGTTGAAAAGCCGGGTCTGTTAGAGGCAATTGCCGGGCTTCCTGAAGCCATTTTTCTACATCTGCAGTAATGAACGTTTGAAGGACTTGGGGATTCATAGCGGGCGCGGAATCACTTGTGCCTAAGGCACCCGCAACGAGGACGAGGTCGTGTATATTGACAGTCCCATCACGGTTAACATCCGCTGGATTGCTTCCCGATTGCCCAAGATTTGATGCGACCCATACGAGGTCTTGGATGTTAACAATATCATCCCCATTGACATCCTCTCTGCGTCTTGTAGATTTAGTGGCATCTGATATAGGTTCAGTGGCATCTGATGGAGTGGAAGGATTGAGTTCCCATAAGAGTATGGTGCCATCCTTACTCCCAGTTGCGATGGTATTGCCATCCGGGCCAAACGCTACACCGTCGACCTCATCCCCATGCCCAGTGAGCGTGCGGAGATGTGAGCCCGTGTTGACATCCCAAAGACCGACGGTGTTGTCCCAACTCGCAGTGGCGAGGGTGGCACCATCTGGACTCAACGCTATGCTGACGATCGCATCCGTATGTCCGGTGAGCCTGTGTAGAGAGTCGCCTGTGTTGACATCCCAGAGACGGGCTGTGTCGTCATAACTTCCGGTTGCGAGGGTGTTTCCATCGGGACTGAACACTACCTTGGTGACTCCAAGCGCATGCCCGGTGAACGTGCGGAGGTGGTTACCCGTGTTGACATCCCAGAGACGAGCAGTGTTGTCATAACTCCCGGTTGCCAGCGTGTTGCCATCGGGACTAAACGCCACGCTTCTGAGCCAATGCGTATGCCCGGTGATTGTGCGGAGAGGGTTACCTGTGTTGACATCCCAGAGACGGGCGGTGTTGTCACCACTCGCGGTTGCGAGTGTGTTTCCATCAGGACTAAACGCTACGTCTCTGATCCAATCCGTATGCTCGGTGAGCCTGTGTAGAAGATTACCTGTGTTTGCATCCCAGAGACGGGCGGTGTCGTCATAACTTCCAGTTGCGAGTGTGTTTCCATCGGGACTAAACGTTATGCTGTTGACCCAGTTCGTATGCCCGGTGAGCGTGTGTAGAAGGTTACCCGTGTTTGCGTTCCAGAGACGGACGGTGCGGTCCTCATTCCCACTTGCAACGGTGCTACCATCCGGACTAAATGCTACACCGATGACCGCAGACGTGTACCCGGTGAACATGCGGAGCGGGTTACCCGTGTTTGCATCCCAGAGACGGGCGGTGCCGTCATAACTCCCACTTGCGAGCGTTGTACCATCGGGACTAAACGCAACGCCGATGACCCAACCCGTATGCTCAGCGAGCGTGCGGAGATGTGAACCTGTGTTGACATCCCAGAGACGGATGGTGTCGTTATAACTCCCACTTGCGAGTGTGTTTCCATCGGGACTAAACGCAACGCTGAAGACCGCAGCCCAATGTCCGGTGAGCGTGTGTAGCGGGTTACCCGTGTTTGCATCCCAGAGACGGGCGGTGCTGTCCGAAATCCCAGTTGCGAGTGTGTTTCCATCAGGACTAAACGCAA